>NZ_AUTP01000247.1:0-17905 GCF_000498075.1 Pseudoalteromonas sp. TAB23 | reverse complement strand
GGCTAAAACTGAGTCGGCACCGGCTCAAGCGGCACCAGCAAAAGCAAGTAATGAAAGCTTCACAGAAAACAGCGCGTATGCTCATGCATCACCTGTTGTTCGCCGTTTAGCGCGTGAGTTTGGTATTAACCTAGCTAACGTTAAAGGCACTGGTCGCAAAGCCCGTATAGTTAAAGAAGACGTGCAAAACTACGTTAAAAACTTAGTTAAGCAAGTTGAGTCTGGTCAATTGTCAGCAGGTAGTAGCGCTGGTGGTAGCGAGCTTGGTCTTATTCCATGGCCTAAAGTTGATTTTGCTAAGTTTGGCGAAATTGAAGAGCAAAAGCTGTCTCGTATTCAAAAGCTATCAGGCAAAAACTTACACCGTAACTGGGTACAAATCCCACATGTTACACAGTTTGACGAAGCTGATATCACAAGCCTTGAAGTATTCCGTAAAGAGCAAAATGTGCTTAGCGAGAAGAAAAAGCTGGGTGTTAAAATTACGCCACTTGTGTTTGTAATGAAAGCAGCTGCAAAAGCACTTGCTGAATTTCCAAAATTCAACTCATCGCTTTCTGAGGACGGCGAAAGCTTAATCCTTAAAAAGTACATTAACATTGGTGTTGCAGTTGATACGCCAAACGGTTTAGTTGTACCAGTGTTTAAAGATGTTGATAAAAAAGGCATTATTGAACTATCACGCGAATTAATGGAAGTATCTGTTAAAGCACGTGACGGGAAGCTTACATCGTCTGATATGCAAGGTGGTTGTTTTACTATTTCTAGCCTTGGCGGTATTGGCGGTACGGCATTTACGCCGATTGTTAATGCACCAGAAGTGGCTATTTTAGGTGTGTCTAAATCTGAAATGAAACCTAAATGGAATGGCAAAGAGTTTGAACCAAAACTAATGGTTCCGCTGTCTATGTCATACGACCATAGGGTTATTGACGGAGCACTTGCTGCACGCTTTACTGTGACTCTTGCAAGTTACATGAGCGATATTCGCCAATTGGTGATGTAATCGCTGGACAATGAATAGAATCAAATCCCAGCCAGTTGTTTTTAGCTGGGATTTTTACCATTTGCAATGATACAATCTTTGCACAAATTTGTGATCTGCTCTCACTTTCTGCCTTGCAGAAACATGGCAGTTAAACTTTAGGGCAGTGTCCCGTTCAAACAATTAAGGTAATAGCATGAGCAACGAATTAAAAACTCAAGTTGTTGTACTAGGCGGTGGTCCTGGTGGTTACTCTGCGGCATTCCGCGCTGCTGACTTGGGCTTAGAAGTTACATTGGTAGAATCTCGTGAAACATTAGGCGGCGTATGTCTTAATGTTGGTTGTATTCCTTCAAAAGCACTTTTACACGTAGCTAAAGTGATTGATGATGCAGCTGAAATGTCATCTCATGGTGTTACTTTTGGCGCACCAAAGATCGATCTTGACCAAGTTCGTACTTGGAAAGATTCTGTAGTTGGCCAGTTAACTGGTGGACTAGAGGGCATGGCTAAAATGCGTAAAGTGAAAGTTGTATCTGGTTACGGCAAATTCACTGGCAGCAATACTTTAGTAGTTGAAGGCGAGAAAGACTCTACAACTATCACGTTTGATAACGCGATTATTGCAGCAGGTTCTAAACCAGTTAACTTACCTTTCATTCCACAAGATGACCGTGTAATTGATTCAACTGGCGCGCTAGAGCTTAAAGATGTACCAGAAAAACTACTTGTACTTGGTGGTGGTATTATCGGTCTTGAAATGGGTACGGTTTACCGTGCACTAGGTTCTGCAATTGATGTTGTAGAATTTGCTGACCAATTAGTTCCAGCAGCTGATAAAGACATTATCAAAATTTACCAAAAATACGTAAGCAAAAAATTCAACGTAATGCTTTCAACTAAAGTTGTTGGTGTTGAAGCTAAAAAAGATGGCTTATACGTAACGTTTGAAGGTAAAAACGCACCAGCAGAACCTGTACGTTACGACAAAGTGCTTGTTGCAGTTGGCCGTACTCCAAACGGTAACTTACTTGATGCTGAAAAAGCGGGCGTAAACGTTGATGAGCGTGGCTTTATTAATGTTGATAAGCAATTACGTACTAACGTAAGCCATATTTTTGCAATTGGTGACTTAGTTGGCCAGCCTATGCTTGCGCATAAAGCGGTTCATGAAGGTCATGTTGCTGCAGAAGTTATTTCTGGTCAGAAGCATTTCTTCGACCCTAAATGTATTCCTTCGATTGCGTATACTGACCCAGAAATCGCTTGGGTAGGTGTTACTGAGAAAGAAGCAAAAGAGCAAGGCCTAAAAATTGAAACTGCGGTATTCCCGTGGGCAGCATCTGGCCGTGCTATTGCATCATCTCGTACTGAAGGTTCTACTAAACTTATTTTTGATAAAGAAAGTGGCCGTATAATCGGTGGTGCTATGATCGGTATTAACGCGGGCGAAATGCTTGGCGAAATCGGTTTAGGTATTGAAATGGGTGCTGATGGTGAAGACTTAGCGCTTACTATTCATGCTCACCCTACATTGAATGAATCAATCGGCCTTGCAGCTGAAATTTTTGAAGGTTCGATCACTGACTTACCAAACAAAAAAGCAGTTAAAAAGAAGTAATTTAACTTTTTAGCATTTGTTTGAAAAACCCAACTTCGGTTGGGTTTTTTTATGCCTGGTTTTTAATTTGAGAGATGTTGAATTAATTCAATGATACCAATCTGCTTATATATGGGGTCTATTTAACGTTAAGAAAATTACGCTAGAACTAGGCAAAAGTTTTTGTATCTAGTTGTTCTAAATAAAAAATTTTTAACGAAGTTATAGTGCAATTTAATTCGTTAAATTGATCAAAGATTTATGCAGGTTGGTATGGCTATAAATATAAGATTAAATTGCGATAAGTCGTTACAATGCGCGCTTAATTAATTGAAGGTAAATACAGTGAAAAACTCAGTTTTAGCATTACGCGCTCAACAAATAAGTGAATCCCGTCGAGAGTTTAATGCTCGAGGCGGTAAATTAGATCGCTGTGAGCAATGCTTAATAGCTAAGCACTACTGTATTTGTAAAGGTGTTGAGCATGCAGATTGTAAAGCAGCTGTGTGCTTATTAATGTATCACAATGAAAGTTTTAAACCTTCTAATACTGGGCGCTTAATTGCTGAAATAGTGCCAGATAACCACGCATTTAGATGGGATAGAACAGACCCTAACCCCGCTCTTTTAGCTTTGATAAGCGATTCACAATATCAGCCAATGGTAGTATTCCCTGCTGAAGATGTAGAAGAGGGCAGGGCCATTACCGAAATAAGTATTGAAGAGGGTAAAAAACCGCTATTTATATTTTTAGATGGTACCTGGCGTGAAGCTAAAAAAATGATTCGCAAAAGCCCATACTTAGATAACTTGCCTGTACTTTCTGTTACTGCTGATAAACTATCTGATTACCGATTACGTGTTGCCCCTCATGCGCATCAACTAGGCACTGCTGAAGTGGCTATTATGGTGCTAGCGCTTGCGGGAGAAATGGATGCATCTTCTAAATTAGAACAGCATTTTATTAAGTTTCGTGATGCGTATTTGCTTGGTAAGCGCAATAAAGGCCGACTGCTAGAAGAGTAGTTTTACGCAGTTAAGCGAAAGCTTGCTGCTCTTTTAAGTGAGCAAGTGCTTTATTTTGAATTGCTCTGAAGCCTTCTTCAGATGTTAATTGTAAAACCGTATTATATAATTGGCTTACGCTATTGTGAGCCTGAATAAACGAGGTGCAGTCCTCACCAATCATATCCTTAGCCTCTTCGACTCGCTTTAAAAAGTAACAGCTAATATCGGTTTTTCCCTTAAAGTGAGTAGTCGCAATAGCGTTTGCTATTCTATTAAGCTGATAACTAAATTCATCAGGTCGAGAACCCTCACCCCATTTACTAATAGAAATATCGCTTTCTAACTGGATAATTACGTTAAGTATGTTTTTAAACTCACTCATTGGCATATTTAAAAAGTTATAACCTTTGGGGCTAAATAAAGCTTTATACGGATTTTTGTTGGGAGTTTGGGCACTAAAAACACCAATTGGTTTTGCTGTACTTGCGTCTGATACTTTACATAAAAAGGTATTGCTTTGCGGCATTTTAAAATTCATATCCATTGAGTATTTATGATCCTTGCGTTACTTAGTTATCGGCGCAATTAATGAAAAACTTAGCGAAATTTAAAATATTAATAAAGTATTTGAAGGTATTAATATTGATTAGCTGGGATGCAGTATTACCCTGCAAAAGTTAGTGGTAGTTGCTTAGAGCTTTACTAAACCCAAATTTTAGGCAAAGAAAAGCGCGCTCTATCTCTAGGCGCGCTTGCGGAATCTTCTAATTTTCTGCATCCTGCAATTGAACTTAATCAACTCCAATTTTTACTAATCCATGTTTATTACTATATTACTTTTTAGTTCTATGTAATGTAGACCATCCGGGCCTGTATCCTTAAATTCCTAAACATCCTGTAGGGTAAATACTATTACCAAATCCTTAATTACACTTCCTAGTGTATCCTTGTTTTAACCAATCCCTTGTGTTGCCTTAAAAGGCCTGTCCATTTATTCCTTCAACATCCTGTTAAACAACTTAGCCGTGTTGTTATCCTTTTCGCATCTTCCTGACGCTGTCCTTTTTACAACATTGCGTTGTGATACTCATCCTGAGCCTGTCCTAAAATCCGTGTTGTCCTGGTAACCTAATCATTGGTTGGTTGAGTAAGCAGTCCATTTCCTTTTACTCAATAAGCGTCATTGCTTGGTTGATGCGTAAATTATAGTGCAATAGAGCAACTAAAATAGGGATAAAACTACGTTCAATTAGTATTTATGCAATAGTAATAATGTAAAAGTTCAATCAATACAGTTGCTTAGGTTGTTTTTGTGTGTTTTTTATCTTGATTTTTACTCATTAGCTGTCACATCCGTGAGACATCTCTTACACTGCATTTCCTTTTTGGGCGTTATTTACATATTTACATTTATTTAAAGTGTGCACTTTTTGAATGAGCGCGGTAGAATTCGATGATAATAACAATTATTTAGGTGAAATAATGAAGACAGTATTTACACTTGTTTTAGGATTAGCAGCATCGGCACCAGCCTTTGCAAGTGACGTTGTTAATATCTATTCTTTTCGTCAGCCGTTTTTGATTCAGCCAATTTTAGACGATTTTACAAAACAAACGGGAATAAAAACCAATGTTGTTTTTGCTAAAAAAGGGTTAATTGAGCGTGTTAAACGTGAAGGTAAACATAGTAAAGCCGATTTAGTATTAACCTCTAATTTTAGTGCGCTTATTCAATTAGAAGATTTAAAATTAACACAAACTATAAAAAGTGACAGTGTAAATAATAACGTGCCTGCAGCTTTTCGTGACGGTGATGGCCAATGGGTCGCGCTTACTAAGCGAGTGCGTAATGTGTATTCATCAAAAGAGCGAGTTGGTGAGTTACCTAAGCTCACTTATGAAGATTTAGCAGATCCTAAATACAAAGGACAAATTTGTACGCGCTCTGGCAAACATCCATATAACTTAGGTTTAGTGGCTTCTATGATTGCACACCATGGTGAAGCGCAAACCAAAGAGTGGCTTGAAGGTGTTAAGGCTAATTTAGCACGTAAACCTCAAGGTAACGATCGTGCTCAAGTTAAAGCAGTTAAAGAAGGTTTATGTAACTTGGCATTAGGTAATAGTTACTATCTTGGTAAAATGCTAGAAGATAAAGAGCAAAAAGGTTGGGCAGAGGCCGTAAATATTAACTTTCCGAATCAAACTAATCGTGGCTCACACATAAATGTTTCGGGTGCGGTTATTACCAAATATGCTAAAAACCCTGAAAATGCATTAAAGCTCATAGAATATATGACCGACAGCAAAGCACAAAACATGTATGCCTCATTAAATATGGAGTATCCAGTTAAGTCGGGTGTTGAACTATCAAGTTTGGTTGCCTCTTGGGGGAGTTTTAAAGAAGACAGCTTGCCACTTGATGAGATTAGTAAATATCGTCCGTTAGCGCTTAAGCTAATTGATGAGGTGAAGTTCGATCTTTAATGACTAATAAATTTAAGCTGTCTAAATGGCAGCTCTTTGCGTGGTCGACTGGCTTAATTCTATCGGCCCCGTTGTTTTTTCTTCTTTTTGAATCTCTACAAGGTAGCTCTGAGGTGTTTTCTCACCTGTGGGATACCGTGCTTTGGGATTACATAACCAATACCGTATTGCTTGTTTTAGGTGTTTGCGTCCTTAGCTGCGCCATAGCTTTGCCACTTGGATGGCTAACGGCTTACTGTAGTTTCCCGGGTAAAAAACAGTTTGAATGGGCACTTATGCTGCCCCTTGCTATGCCCACCTATATTATTGCCTATGTATACACTGATTTATTAGATTATGCGGGCCCGGTGCAAATAGCGCTGAGAGAATGGTTTGGCTGGCAAACGCCTAATGACTATTGGTTTTTTGATATACGTACATTACCCGGCGCCATAGTTATGATTGCCTTGGTACTTTACCCGTATTTATTTTTGATTTTTAAAACGGCTCTTCGCGAGCAGTCATTCAAATTAGTACAAGCTAGCCAGTTAATGGGGTTATCTCCTTGGCAAAGTTTCTTTAAAGTAAGCTTAGTGCTCTCTCGTGGGGCTATTGTCGCGGCTCTTGCGCTTATAAGTATGGAAACCATGGCTGACTTTGCAACAGTGAGTTATTTTGCCGTAAGTACATTAACGACTGCCGTATACGATACGTGGTTTGGTTATTACTCACTTACAGCGGCAGCTAAAATATCGGGTGTGATGTTATTACTGTTATTTTTAGCATTAATGGCAGAGCGCTTTAGTCGTCGTAACCAAGCGGTATTTGAGCGTCAATCAAGTGTAAATAGTGAATCTCTCTATGTATTAAAAGGAAAATCAGCTTGGCTCGCAACGGTATTTTGCAGCTTTATTTTATTTATCGCGTTTGTAATTCCTATTGCAGTACTTATAAATTACGCCATTACCTACTTTGATAAAGCATGGAATGTAGAGTTTTTTAGTTACGCTTGGCAAAGTTTAAAAGTGGCAGGGGTTGTGAGCCTAATAACGATTACGTTGAGTGTTTTTGTGGTTTTTTATCAGCGTGTGGCAAAGCAAACGTATCCGCTTATTCCTGGGCGTTTAGCAAGCACAGGCTATGCGCTGCCTGGCACAGTACTCGCTATTGCGGTTTTATTACCGCTTACGTTATTAGAGAACACCATTAACACAGCGCTCGAGCCGTATAATTTAGATATTGGCTTACTGCTTACAGGTAGCATTCTTACTATTATTATTGCTTATATTGTTAGGTTTTACGCCATTGCACACGGAGCAATTGAGTCGAGTTTTTTACGTATTAGCCCATCACTTGATATGGCAAGCCAATCAATGGGTAAAAGCCAAGGACAAACACTGCGTTTAGTGCACCTACCTTTACTGCGAAGAGGATTGCTTACTGCTGCGTTATTGGTATTTATTGAGTGCATGAAAGAACTGCCGGCTGCGCTATTGCTCAGGCCGTTTAATTTTGAAAGCTTAGCTACTCATGTATTTCAGTATGTGAGTGACGAGCAGTTAGAGCTTGCTTCTATATCGGCATTATTTATTGTTATTGTTGGGTTTATTCCTTTGTATTTTATTAATCGTTCTATGGAGCAGCGTAGTTAAATGAGTAGTTTAATTTTACAAGGCGTGAGCTATCACTATAACGGTACAAAGGTTATTCACGATTTAGATTTAACAGTGGGTAAAGATGAAATTGTTTGTCTACTCGGAGCGAGTGGGTGCGGCAAAACGACCACGTTAAAAGCGATTGCAGGTTTAATTGAAGCTAAGCAAGGGTCTATTTTTATAGACGGTAAATTAGTGAGTGATGAGCAATCGTTTGTCTCGCCTGAGCACCGTAACATCGGCATGATGTTTCAAGACTATGCGTTGTTTCCGCATTTAACGGTAGCAAATAATATCGCATTTGGGCTTAGTAAAATGAGTAAAGCTCAAAAGCAGCAACGCGTTGATGAAATGCTTAAGCTGGTACATTTAATTGGCTGTGCTGACAGGTTTCCGCATCAGTTATCGGGTGGCCAACAGCAGCGTGTAGCTATTGCTCGTGCATTAGCTTATAAACCTAGTTTATTGCTACTTGATGAACCTTTTTCAAATATAGATACGCAAGTACGCTTTGAATTAATTGCCGATATACGTCGAATTATTAAGGCAACTCAAGTGTCTGCTGTGTTTGTTACACATTCAAAAGAAGAGGCGTTTGCCTTTTCAGATACACTTGCCATTATGCATCGCGGTAAAATTGAGCAACAAGGCACGCCTGAGCAGCTTTTTGCAGCTCCATGTTCAAAGGAGGTTGCAGAGTTTCTGGGTCAAGGCATATACTTGAGCGCAGAAGTGTTAACAGCAACTGAATATAAAACACCATTTGGTTTAGTCGAATCTTATATTGAGAGTAAGCATGACGTAAGCGTAGGGCTTATATATGTGCGCCCTCATCAAATAGAATTAGTGGCAGATAACCAAAGTGACAAACTCAGCAAGCGAGCTACAATCATAAGTCGTCGCTTTATTGGTTCGGCGTATGTTTATTCACTTGTTATTGATAAACAAGAAATTGAAGTTGCTGCACAATATGGCCAGTCATTTGAAAATAATGAACAGGTTATAATAAAAATAAAACCTCACACGGTGAATTTTTTCGAATCGTAATTAATTTGTTATTCGCTGTGTTTTTATCTGTAAAACTAAGGAATAACAATGGCGCAAGCGCAATCAGGGATTTGTGCTGAAGCAAACTTACACGGTTTGCACTTATTTTTTAATGTGTTTGATGGTCAAGATGAATCACTTCGCGCAAAGTTAAAACAAGTAAGCGCTATTGAAGAAGAATTTAGCGATCAATTTTCAGAATCAATGCTCTCTTGCATGGTTGCTATTGGTGCGCAATATTGGCCGCATATCCTCCCTGAATACATCCCAAGCGAATTACAGAGCTTTCCTAATATAAACCATAGCGATCATCAAATGAGCGTACAACCGTGCGATTTATTTGTGCAAATTCGCTCTGACCGTGAAGACGTTAACCATTTATTTGCGCTGCAAATTTTAAAACTATTTGCTCCCGATGTTGAGCTGGTGGAGCAAATTCGTAATTTTCGCTTTTTAGATGGTCGTGATTTTAATGGTTTTATTTATGGTGGCGATACCGCTCATGGAAGAAAAAAGCGCGCTACGGCTTTAATTAGTAACCCTGGCAATTTTGAAGATCAGGGGAGTTATATTCATGTACAGCGTTATAAGCATGACTTAACTATGTGGCAGCACTTATCATTGAGTGAGCAAGAACAAATAATGGGACGTACGCGCCTTGATAACACGTTAATTACCCCTGCGATCGAAACCAGCCATGCTTCACGTAGCGAACTAAAAGACGAAGAAGGCCAACCGCTATTATTAAATCAGAGCATGCCTTATGGCGATGTGTATGAGCAGGGAATGTTATCAATTACATGCGCTTGTACGGGCACCGCATTTGAAAAAGTACTTAATAGTCGTTTAGGGGAAGGGGATTGTTACGACCACTGGCTTGATTTTACTCANAAGCCGATATGGGTTCTGCTTTCTTTGCGCCTTCAGTCGGGTTTTTAAAACAAATTTAGTTTGCTATTAAACCGTATCAAATAAAATGCGAACACGTTCAAGTGTTACATCTATTTCAGATATTTTAGCAGGAGCGATAAAAATAGTATCGTCGCCTGCAATTGTTCCTAGTACGCCATCTGCTTTACCTAATGAATCTAATAAACGAGCGATAAGCTGAGCGGCGCCTGGACTGGTACGAATAATGATCATCATTTCGTTGTGCATAATGTCGATTACTAATTGGCGTAATGGGCTTTTAGCCGTAGGTACACCCATTTCAGCTGGTAAGCAGTAAACCATTTCTTGTTTTGCGTTACGTGTGCGTACAGCACCAAATTTACTTAGCATGCGCGATACTTTACTTTGGCTTATATTGTCAAAGCCTTGATCTTTTAATGCATCAACTATTTCGCCTTGAGAGCCAAAATTTTCTTCTTTTAATAGTGATTTAAATGCTTTTACCAGTGCTTCTTGTTTATCTTGTGGTTGCATAGTCTTTATTCGTTTTTGTTATTTATGCCGCAAATTCTACACAAAAATGAATAATTATGCAGCAGTTGTTTAGTTAACTTGCCAGTTTGATGCGTTAAATCACAAAAGTTTACGACTATGGTCGAAAATATACTTGAAATAGACAGGATAAATTTGTTTTTAGTCGCTAATTTCATTATCTTAAGAGCAACAAATGTTTCCTACCTCAAATTACGGAGAATTCCAATGAAAGTTGCTGTATTAGGTGCTGCAGGCGGTATCGGCCAAGCGTTGTCTTTATTATTAAAAACAGGCTTACCAGCTGGCTCTGAATTATCACTTTATGATGTTGCACCAGTAGTACCAGGTGTTGCGGTTGACCTTTCTCACATCCCAACAGATGTTAAAGTAGCAGGCTTTGGCGCAGACGAATTAAACAAAGCGCTTGAAGGCTCTGACATCGTTCTTATCCCAGCGGGTATGCCACGTAAACCAGGTATGGATCGTGCTGATTTATTTAATGTAAATGCTGGTATCATCAAAACTTTAGCAGAAGGCATTGTTGCTAGCTGTCCTAAAGCGTTAGTAGGTATTATTACTAACCCAGTAAATGGCACAGTTCCAATCGTTGCTGAAGTATTCAAAAAAGCAGGTACTTACGACGCTAAACGCGTATTCGGTATTACTACGCTTGACGTTATTCGTTCAGAAGCATTTGTTGCTGAACTTAAAGGCGTAGACGTAGCAACTGTTAAAGTACCAGTAATTGGTGGTCACTCAGGCACAACTATTCTTCCTCTACTTTCTCAAGTTGAAGGTGTTTCTTTCACTGATGAAGAAGTTGCTGCACTTACTCCACGTATCCAAAATGCGGGTACTGAAGTTGTAAATGCTAAAGCAGGCGGTGGTTCAGCTACGCTATCTATGGGTGCTGCTGCAGCTCGTTTTTGTATGTCTTTAGTTAAAGGCCTACAGGGTGAAGAAGTTGTAGATTACGCTTACGTTGCTGTTGAAAATGGCGATGCAGAGTATTTTGCACATCCAGTACGTTTAGGTAAAAACGGCGTAGAAGAAATTCTTTCTTACGGCGAACTAAGCGCATTTGAAACAAAAGCAAAAAATGACATGCTTGAAACACTGAAAAAAGACATCAAAGAAGGTGTTGATTTCATGGCGTAATAGCCAAAGTAGAATAACAAAAAAGCCTGCATTTGCAGGCTTTTTTATTGCTCAGAATTAATGTCACACTGTGTAACTAGTTAAAACTAGTTAAAACTAGTTAAAACTAGTTAAAACTAGTTAAAACTAGTTAAAACTAGTTAAAACTAGTTAAAACTAGTGGTCGCGGTCAACCGCAATACGAGCAAGACTTATGAGTGCTTGCTTATAGTCAGACTCAGCTAAAAAGTCTAAACACGCAATAGCTTTGTCAGCTTCAAGCTCTGCTTTTTGCATTGTAAATTCAAGCGCATTAGTTTGCTTTAGTGCCGATAGAATGTCTTCTAAATGCTCCATACCATTACTGTGCTCTATTGCATCACGAATAAGCTGCGTTTGCTGCTCGCTACCATGTTGCATAGCATAAATAAGTGGAAGCGTTGGTTTGCCTTCAGCTAAATCATCACCAATGTTTTTACCCAACTGCTCAGCATCTGCATTGTAATCGAGTACATCATCTACTAGCTGAAACGCAGTACCTAAATGCATACCATATAGGTTTAGTGCATCGAGAGTAGTTTGGTCTTGCTCAGTAATAATGGCAGCAAGGCCTGTCGCTGCTTCAAACAACTTAGCTGTTTTAGAGTAAATAACCTGCATATAACTGGCTTCGGTTGTATCTGGGTCGTTGCAGTTCATTAACTGCAATACTTCACCTTCAGCAATAATGTTTGTTGCATCGGCAAGTACTTGCATAACCTGCATTTTTCCAAGGCCAACCATAAGCTGAAATGAACGAGTGTAAATAAAGTCACCAACCAATACGCTAGCAGCATTACCAAATTCAGCATTTGCTGTAGGTGTGCCACGTCGTAAGTTTGATTCATCTACAACATCGTCATGCAATAGCGTTGCTGTATGAATAAACTCAACAATTGTTGCAAGTGTTATGTGATCTTTACCCTGATAACCGAGCGCTTTGGCTGCTAAAATCGCGAGCATTGGACGAACGCGTTTGCCGCCACTGCTAACTATATATAAACCAAGCTGATTAACTAACGCCACATCTGAGCGCATTTGCGCATGTATAAGTTGATTGACGTCATTCATATCGCTTTCGATTAACGCCTGGATAGCTTTTATATCCATTGATCTCCGAGCCAATTTTTATGTGTGAACGGCGCAGATTGTACAACAAAAAATGCACTAGCTCGATATTTTGTGACGATTGATTGAAAAAACACTATTAAAGTACTTAATTTAGACTGAATTAGCCAAGATAACTGATTAATTGATAATCAATATACAGTTTATGGTGTGCTTAGATATTAAGCTGTGAGGGTCATATTTGAGTACATTAATTTATTTCGACTAAGAGTTAAAAAGCGCTTGGCAAAAGGGCTAATTAATATAAAATGGGGTAAATATTGAATTGCTCTCAAAGCAGCTACTTTTTATTCATTTTAATTACAAAATAGGCTTGCTAGTTATTTCGCGTTAGCGTAAACTTCGCGCCCTATCGAAGAATATTTTAGTTGCGCCGATTTGAGGGTGCACAGACGGAGTTAATTATGTACGCGGTTTTCCAAAGTGGTGGTAAACAGCATCGTGTGACTGAAGGTCAAACGATTCGTCTTGAAAAATTAGACGTTGAAACTGGTGCGGCAGTAGAATTTGATTCAGTACTTTTAGTTGCTGATGGTGAGAAAATCGAGATCGGTGTACCGTTCGTAAACGGTGGCAAGATAACAGCTGAGGTTGTTTCACATGGTCGCGGTGAGAAGATTAAGGTTGTTAAATTTAGACGCCGTAAGCATTCTCGTAAGCAAATGGGCCATCGTCAATGGTTCACTGAAGTTAAAATCACTAGCATTAGCGCTTAATTAGAGGTACTTAGAAATGGCACATAAAAAAGCAGCTGGTAGTACTCGTAACGGTCGCGATTCAGAAAGCAAACGCCTAGGTGTTAAGCGTTTTGGTGGCGAATCAGTTCTAGCGGGTAGCATCATTGTTCGTCAGCGTGGAACTCGTTTCCACCCTGGTACTAACGTAGGTATCGGTAAAGACCACACTATCTTCGCAAAAGCAGATGGTAAAGTTCAGTTTGAACAAAAAGGTCCTTTAAACCGTAAATACGTAACTATCGTAACTGAGTAATCAGTAAGGTAGTTAAAAACCCCGCCTTTGCGGGGTTTTTTGTTTTGTAGTCAGTCAAAATATATACCCAAGCCTGCATTTGTGTTGGCTTGGGTATATAATAGAGTTATTAAACAAGCCAATCCCTAAAGTGAGTAATCATGAAGTTTGTAGATGAAGTAGAAATTCGCGCAGAAGCTGGAGACGGTGGCAGCGGCATCGTGTCTTTCCGTCGTGAAAAATATGTTCCAGATGGTGGACCAGACGGCGGTGACGGTGGAGACGGTGGTAGTGTTTATCTACAAGCTGATGAAAACTTAAATACCCTAATTGATTATCAGTTTGAGCGCTTTCATAGAGCTGAACGTGGTACTAACGGTCGTAGCCGTAACTGTACAGGCCGAAAAGCCGATGACTTATTTGTTATGGTGCCTGTAGGCACGCGCATCATGGATGTTGATACCCAAGAGGGACTTGGCGACTTAACTCAAGATGGTCAACGAATTTTGGTTGCAAAAGGTGGTTTCCACGGCTTGGGGAATGCACGTTTTAAATCAAGTACTAACCGAGCACCTCGTCAAAAAACATTGGGCACACCCGGTGAAGTACGTAACTTAAAGTTAGAGTTACTATTATTGGCTGATGTAGGCTTACTAGGATTACCAAATGCAGGTAAATCTACGTTTATCCGCAGTGTATCTGCAGCAAGACCAAAAGTAGCTGATTACCCATTCACGACGCTTATTCCTAATTTAGGTGTGGTACGTCCTGAAGCAAATAAATCATTTGTTATAGCCGATATTCCGGGTCTAATTGAAGGTGCATCTGATGGTGCAGGCCTAGGTATTCGCTTCTTGAAGCATTTAGAGCGTTGTCGTGTGTTATTGCACATTATTGATGTAATGCCGGTAGATGGTTCAAACCCTGTTGATAATGCATTCTCGATTATTAACGAGCTACACCAATACAGTCCTAAATTAGCTGAAAAACCACGCTGGTTAGTGTTTAATAAAATAGATTTATTACCAGCAGATGAAGCAAAAGCGCTATGCGAAGCGATTGCAGAAGAGCTGGGCGAAACTGAAAATATTTATCACATTTCAGCAATTAATAAACTTAATACTCAACCTTTAATCCACAACATAATGACACTACTTGATAGCATGCCTAAAGAGAAGTTTGTACAAGTTGAAGATGAAGAAGTTGAATTCAAGTGGGATACCTATCATGAAAAAGCCACTAAAGGTAAAGGCAATGATGATGATTGGGACGACTGGGATGAAGATGATTACGACGTAGAAGTTGTCTACGAGCGTTAATTAAATAGAATTTATTAAAAAGGAGCTTATGCTCCTTTTTCTTTGTTTAAGAATAAAGTACTAGGTGTTTATTATGATAATTTCAATGATTGCAGCAATGGCAAATAACCGTGTAATTGGCCTAGATAATAAAATGCCATGGCATTTACCAGCGGATCTTCAGCATTTTAAAAAAGTAACTACGGGTAAACCTGTGATCATGGGTCGTAAAACTTTTGAGTCAATAGGCCGTCCTTTACCTGGGCGTCGTAATATTATTATTACTCGAAACAGCGAATATTCTGCAGAGGGTATTGAAACTGTAACCACCCCAGAGGATGCATTAAATCTAGTTTGTGATGTAGAAGAAGTGATGATTATTGGTGGTGGTAATATTTATGAGCAATTTTTACCGAAAGCAGATCGCTTGTATTTAACTTTTATTAATTTAGATGTTAATGGCGATACGCAGTTTCCTGATTACAACAAAATCGCAAATTGGAATATAAAAGAAGAGCAAGAAAACCTTCCAGATGATAAGAACAAATCTAGTTATAAATTCGTAACTTTATATAAAGAACATTAACATTATTGCGTAATTTTTGATAGATTGATATAATATTCGATAGTCTATGTAAGAACAAAGTATTATAAAGGGTTTGTCATGTTTAAATTACCAAAGCTAGTTGCACTTACTGCTGTTGTCGCTGTAAGTTCGTTGTCGTATACAGCACCAGCAAATGCTGAAGATCAATTAGCGGTATCTATTTGTGAGTACATTGCTGCTGATGATAAAAACCGATTACGTAGTAAGCTTAAAAGCTCTCGCGTAAAAATTCGTAATATCTACGATGCAGTACAATGTAATGGTAATAACTTACTACGTCATGCCGTTGCGAGTAATGCAGTAGATACAGGTGAGTATATAGTTAAAAACTTATCAAAAAGTGCTTTAACAGATGGTGCCGACATTGCTTGGGCTGAAGGCAACTTTGCCAGCTCACCACTTATTGCAGTAATTAAAGATCGCGCTGGTCTTTAATTATAAAAAGGTTTTATAACTCTACCTTCAGTAAGGTATTGTTAAATATTGATTAGTCTGAAGTTGTTATTAATAACAACTTCAGACTTTTTTATTTAGCTAATGTAATCCCACCCCTAACAAAATCATTAATAAGTTCACTATTTACCTATCTATTTTATATTCCTAAAGTGTAGAGTCTTCATTTTAAAAGCAGCTTCAAATTTACTTCTTCAAAAGAGGTAACTTTATTCAGCTGGTATCTATTTTGTATCTGCTAGTTTATTTAAAAACTTAATCACTAAGGATAGATATGAAAGCTGTAATTCCAGTAGCAGGCTTAGGGACGAGAATGCTCCCTATGACAAAAGCTATTCCAAAAGAAATGCTCCCTATAGTTGATAAACCTCTAATTCAATATATTGTCAGCGAATGTGTATCTGCCGGTATTAAAGATATTGTATTAGTTACACACAGCTCTAAAAATGCAATCGAAAACCATTTTGATACAAGTTACGAGCTAGAAGCTACTCTTGAAAAACGTGTTAAACGTGCTTTATTAGATGAGATTCGCTCTATTTGTCCGCCTGATGTAACTATTATGAGTGTACGCCAAGGTGAAGCTAAAGGGCTAGGGCATGCTATTTTGTGTGCTAAGCCAATAGTTGGTGACGATAACTTTGTAGTGCTCCTGCCAGATGTGATACTTGATGCTTATACAGCGGACCAAAAAACTGAAAACTTAGCGGCCATGATTAAACGCTTTAAAGAAACTCAAGCAAGTCAAATAATGCTTGAGCCAGTAGCTAAAGAAGACGTTAGTAAATATGGTATTGCTGATATAAACGGTGTTGAGTTAATGCCAGGTAAAAGTGCTGCAATTAAAGCAATGGTTGAAAAACCTGATGCAGATTTAGCACCTTCAAATCTTGCTGTTGTAGGGCGATATGTACTGAGTAAGAATATTTGGCCTCTACTTGCAAAAACGTCTGTAGGTGCTGGCGGTGAAATACAACTTACAGATTCTATTGACGCATTAATGGCACAAGAAACCGTTGAAGCATTTCATATGAGTGGTCGCTCTCACGATTGCGGAGATAAGTTAGGCTATTTAAAAGCAATTGTAGAGTACAGCATGCGGGATAAAAAGTTAGGTAATGACTTTTCTCGCTTTATAAATGATTTGAATTTACCTTAACTACAGAGCAATAAATTTTATGAAAACTATAGAAGCTAAAATAGTTTTCATAAAATGTAGTGAACGCGGTCTACAAACCTTTGCTAGACTACTCTGAGTTACTAAGTTAGTTACACTTTACCTACACTGTAATAGGTTACGTAGTATGATTGTTACTTATTCTGTATTGATCTTTTAAAGGAACCACCATGATTGAGCAAGGCCAAGAATTACCATCGGTTACGTTAACGCAATTAACTGACGACGGTATGCAATCTCTTACAAATAAAGAGTTGTTTGAAGGTAAAAAAGTCGTGTTATTTGCAGTGCCAGGTGCATTTACACCAACGTGTTCAAATGCACATTTACCTGAATTTATTACTCTTGCTGATAAAATTAAAGCAAAAGGTGTTGATGCTATTTACTGTGTATCTGTTAATGACGCATTTGTTATGAAAGCATGGGGCGACTCGCAAAACGCGCAAGAAATTACAATGCTTGCCGATGGCGATGGAAGTTTCACTAAATCGTTAGGGCTTGATAAAGATACCGCTAGTTTTGGTGGTTTACGTTCAACGCGTTACGCTATGATTGTTGAAAATGCAGTAGTAACTGGTTTATTTGTAGAGCAAGACAAAGAGTTTGTTGTAAGCCGCGCAGAATCAGTACTAGAGAAGCTATAACAGTAATAAAGTGTAGGTTCTAGCTTTAATTAATCAGCTACTTACTATTTAAAAACCGATGTTGGAAACAACATCGGTTTTTTATTTACGGCTCAAACTTTAAATTACGGTTGGTATTGTCCGCTAAGTGTTAAACCAGAGAAAGTGCTATAAGCGTTAACGCTCAAGTGCCAAGTACCTGCTTGTGGATTGGTAAATGTACATGTTTCTGCGTTGCCATTTTTATAAGGGCGACAATCGTACGTAGTGGTTGTTGGTTGGCTGCCA
>NZ_AUTP01000246.1:0-4752 GCF_000498075.1 Pseudoalteromonas sp. TAB23 | reverse complement strand
AAATTCAGAATTCATTGAGCTGTCGAAAGACATAAAACTTTTTAATTGAAGAGTTTGATCATGGCTCAGATTGAACGCTGGCGGCAGGCCTAACACATGCAAGTCGAGCGGTAACAGAAAGTAGCTTGCTACTTTGCTGACGAGCGGCGGACGGGTGAGTAATGCTTGGGAACATGCCTTGAGGTGGGGGACAACAGTTGGAAACGACTGCTAATACCGCATAATGTCTACGGACCAAAGGGGGCTTCGGCTCTCGCCTTTAGATTGGCCCAAGTGGGATTAGCTAGTTGGTGAGGTAATGGCTCACCAAGGCGACGATCCCTAGCTGGTTTGAGAGGATGATCAGCCACACTGGGACTGAGACACGGCCCAGACTCCTACGGGAGGCAGCAGTGGGGAATATTGCACAATGGGCGCAAGCCTGATGCAGCCATGCCGCGTGTGTGAAGAAGGCCTTCGGGTTGTAAAGCACTTTCAGTCANTTACTGACAGAAGAAGCACCGGCTAACTCCGTGCCAGCAGCCGCGGTAATACGGAGGGTGCGAGCGTTAATCGGAATTACTGGGCGTAAAGCGTACGCAGGCGGTTTGTTAAGCGAGATGTGAAAGCCCCGGGCTCAACCTGGGAACTGCATTTCGAACTGGCAAACTAGAGTGTGATAGAGGGTGGTAGAATTTCAGGTGTAGCGGTGAAATGCGTAGAGATCTGAAGGAATACCGATGGCGAAGGCAGCCACCTGGGTCAACACTGACGCTCATGTACGAAAGCGTGGGGAGCAAACGGGATTAGATACCCCGGTAGTCCACGCCGTAAACGATGTCTACTAGAAGCTCGGAGCCTCGGTTCTGTTTTTCAAAGCTAACGCATTAAGTAGACCGCCTGGGGAGTACGGCCGCAAGGTTAAAACTCAAATGAATTGACGGGGGCCCGCACAAGCGGTGGAGCATGTGGTTTAATTCGATGCAACGCGAAGAACCTTACCTACACTTGACATACAGAGAACTTACCAGAGATGGTTTGGTGCCTTCGGGAACTCTGATACAGGTGCTGCATGGCTGTCGTCAGCTCGTGTTGTGAGATGTTGGGTTAAGTCCCGCAACGAGCGCAACCCCTATCCTTAGTTGCTAGCAGGTAATGCTGAGAACTCTAAGGAGACTGCCGGTGATAAACCGGAGGAAGGTGGGGACGACGTCAAGTCATCATGGCCCTTACGTGTAGGGCTACACACGTGCTACAATGGCGCATACAGAGTGCTGCGAACTCGCGAGAGTAAGCGAATCACTTAAAGTGCGTCGTAGTCCGGATTGGAGTCTGCAACTCGACTCCATGAAGTCGGAATCGCTAGTAATCGCGTATCAGAATGACGCGGTGAATACGTTCCCGGGCCTTGTACACACCGCCCGTCACACCATGGGAGTGGGTTGCTCCAGAAGTAGATAGTCTAACCCTCGGGAGGACGTTTACCACGGAGTGATTCATGACTGGGGTGAAGTCGTAACAAGGTAGCCCTAGGGGAACCTGGGGCTGGATCACCTCCTTATACGATTTAGAACTTATTTGTTCGTAGTGTCCACACAGATGATTGTTAATTAGTGCTTGTCCCTTTGGGATAACTAATTAATATGCTCTTTAAAAATTTGGAAAAGCTGATAATAAAATTCTGATAGATACATTGTATTTATCAAGAGTTTTCAAAAGTAAAAAAAGAATGGTAGCAGTACCATTCAGTGCCATTTAGTTAACTCTTATGAGTTGATTGATTGGTATCTACTTTAGTATTCAATATTGACTTCTGGCGAAGTTAAACTGTCATAAAACAAAGACCCGTTTGGGTTGTATGGTTAAGTGACTAAGCGTACACGGTGGATGCCTTGGCAGTTGGAGGCGATGAAGGACGTATTAACTTGCGATAAGCTTAGTCAAGCTAGTAAAAAGCGCTTGAGACTAAGATTTCCGAATGGGGAAACCCACCTGCTTGCAGGTATCGTTAACTGAATACATAGGTTAACGAGGCGAACGCGGAGAACTGAAACATCTAAGTACCCGTAGGAAAAGAAATCAACCGAGATTCCGAAAGTAGCGGCGAGCGAAATCGGAACAGCCCTTAAGCTTATTATGTGTTAATGGAAGGCTGCTGGAAAGCGCCACGATACAGGGTGATAGTCCCGTACATGAAAAGACATTTTAAGTGAAATCGAGTAGGTCGGAGCACGTGAAACTTTGACTGAATATAGGTGGACCATCATCTAAGGCTAAATACTCCCAACTGACCGATAGTGAACCAGTACCGTGAGGGAAAGGCGAAAAGAACCCCTGTGAGGGGAGTGAAATAGAACCTGAAACCGTGTACGTACAAGCAGTAGGAGCCCACTTGTTGGGTGACTGCGTACCTTTTGTATAATGGGTCAGCGACTTATATTTTGTAGCGAGGTTAACCGAATAGGGTAGCCGTAGGGAAACCGAGTCTTAACTGGGCGAATAGTTGCAAGGTATAGACCCGAAACCCGGTGATCTAGCCATGGGCAGGTTGAAGGTTGAGTAACATCAACTGGAGGACCGAACCCACTAACGTTGAAAAGTTAGGGGATGACCTGTGGCTAGGAGTGAAAGGCTAATCAAACCGGGAGATAGCTGGTTCTCCCCGAAATCTATTTAGGTAGAGCCTCGGACGAATACTTACGGGGGTAGAGCACTGTTAAGGCTAGGGGGTCATCCCGACTTACCAACCCTTTGCAAACTCCGAATACCGTAAAGTAATATCCGGGAGACACACGGCGGGTGCTAACGTCCGTCGTGAAGAGGGAAACAACCCAGACCGCCAGCTAAGGTCCCAAAGTCATAGTTAAGTGGGAAACGATGTGGAAAGGCCCAGACAGCCAGGAGGTTGGCTTAGAAGCAGCCATCCTTTAAAGAAAGCGTAATAGCTCACTGGTCGAGTCGGTCTGCGCGGAAGATGTAACGGGGCTAAACTATGCACCGAAGCTGCGGATTCAGAATTTATTCTGAGTGGTAGGGGAGCGTTCTGTAAGCCGTTGAAGGTGTACCGGGAGGTATGCTGGAGGTATCAGAAGTGCGAATGCTGACATGAGTAACGATAATGGGAGTGAAAAACTCCCACGCCGGAAGACCAAGGGTTCCTATCCCATGTTAATCAGGGTAGGGTAAGTCGACCCCTAAGGCGAGGCCGAAAGGCGTAGTCGATGGGAAACAGATTAATATTTCTGTACTCGATATAATTGCGATGGGGGGACGGAGCAGGCTAAGCAAGCATAGCGTTGGTAGTCTATGTGAAAGTGAGTAGGGCGTTTGTTTAGGTAAATCCGGACAAACATTAAACCTGAGACACGAGACGAGTCACTACGGTGATGAAGTTGCTGATGCCATACTTCCAGGAAAAGCCTCTAAGCTTCAGATTATATGGAATCGTACCCCAAACCGACACAGGTGGTCAGGTAGAGAATACTAAGGCGCTTGAGAGAACTCGGGTGAAGGAACTAGGCAAAATCGTACCGTAACTTCGGGAGAAGGTACGCTCCTATCTGTGATGAGACTTGCTCTCTAAGCGGACGGGAGCCGCAGTGACCAGGTGGCTGGGACTGTTTATTAAAAACACAGCACTGTGCAAAATCGCAAGATGACGTATACGGTGTGACACCTGCCCGGTGCCGGAAGGTTAATTGATGGGGTTATCCTTAGGGAGAAGCTCTTGATCGAAGCCCCGGTAAACGGCGGCCGTAACTATAACGGTCCTAAGGTAGCGAAATTCCTTGTCGGGTAAGTTCCGACCTGCACGAATGGTGTAACCATGGCCACGCTGTCTCCACCCGAGACTCAGTGAAATTGAAATCGCAGTGAAGATGCTGTGTACCCGCGGCTAGACGGAAAGACCCCGTGAACCTTTACTACAGCTTGGCACTGAACATTGAACCTACATGTGTAGGATAGGTGGGAGACTTTGAAGCAGCGACGCTAGTTGTTGTGGAGTCAACCTTGAAATACCACCCTTGTAGTTTTGATGTTCTAACGTTGGCCCCTGAATCGGGGTTACGGACAGTGCCTGGTGGGTAGTTTGACTGGGGCGGTCTCCTCCTAAAGAGTAACGGAGGAGCACGAAGGTTGGCTAAGTACGGTCGGACATCGTACGGTTAGTGTAATGGTAGAAGCCAGCTTAACTGCGAGACAGACACGTCGAGCAGGTACGAAAGTAGGTCATAGTGATCCGGTGGTTCTGAATGGAAGGGCCATCGCTCAACGGATAAAAGGTACTCCGGGGATAACAGGCTGATACCGCCCAAGAGTTCATATCGACGGCGGTGTTTGGCACCTCGATGTCGGCTCATCACATCCTGGGGCTGAAGTCGGTCCCAAGGGTATGGCTGTTCGCCATTTAAAGTGGTACGCGAGCTGGGTTTAGAACGTCGTGAGACAGTTCGGTCCCTATCTGCCGTGGGCGTTTGAGAATTGAGAGGGGTTGCTCCTAGTACGAGAGGACCGGAGTGAACGAACCGCTGGTGTTCGGGTTGTCATGCCAATGGCATTGCCCGGTAGCTACGTTCGGAACTGATAAGCGCTGAAAGCATCTAAGCGCGAAGCAGGCCTCGAGATGAGTTCTCACTAGACTTTTAAAGTCTCTGAAGGGCCGTTGAAGACTACAACGTTGATAGGCAAGATGTGGAAGTGGTGTGAGCCATTAAGCTAACTTGTACTAATTACCCGTGAGGCTTAACCATACAACGCCAAACGCGTTTTATG
>NZ_AUTP01000245.1:0-5036 GCF_000498075.1 Pseudoalteromonas sp. TAB23 | reverse complement strand
AAATTCAGAATTCATTGAGCTGTCGAAAGACATAAAACTTTTTAATTGAAGAGTTTGATCATGGCTCAGATTGAACGCTGGCGGCAGGCCTAACACATGCAAGTCGAGCGGTAACAGAAAGTAGCTTGCTACTTTGCTGACGAGCGGCGGACGGGTGAGTAATGCTTGGGAACATGCCTTGAGGTGGGGGACAACAGTTGGAAACGACTGCTAATACCGCATAATGTCTACGGACCAAAGGGGGCTTCGGCTCTCGCCTTTAGATTGGCCCAAGTGGGATTAGCTAGTTGGTGAGGTAATGGCTCACCAAGGCGACGATCCCTAGCTGGTTTGAGAGGATGATCAGCCACACTGGGACTGAGACACGGCCCAGACTCCTACGGGAGGCAGCAGTGGGGAATATTGCACAATGGGCGCAAGCCTGATGCAGCCATGCCGCGTGTGTGAAGAAGGCCTTCGGGTTGTAAAGCACTTTCAGTCANTTACTGACAGAAGAAGCACCGGCTAACTCCGTGCCAGCAGCCGCGGTAATACGGAGGGTGCGAGCGTTAATCGGAATTACTGGGCGTAAAGCGTACGCAGGCGGTTTGTTAAGCGAGATGTGAAAGCCCCGGGCTCAACCTGGGAACTGCATTTCGAACTGGCAAACTAGAGTGTGATAGAGGGTGGTAGAATTTCAGGTGTAGCGGTGAAATGCGTAGAGATCTGAAGGAATACCGATGGCGAAGGCAGCCACCTGGGTCAACACTGACGCTCATGTACGAAAGCGTGGGGAGCAAACGGGATTAGATACCCCGGTAGTCCACGCCGTAAACGATGTCTACTAGAAGCTCGGAGCCTCGGTTCTGTTTTTCAAAGCTAACGCATTAAGTAGACCGCCTGGGGAGTACGGCCGCAAGGTTAAAACTCAAATGAATTGACGGGGGCCCGCACAAGCGGTGGAGCATGTGGTTTAATTCGATGCAACGCGAAGAACCTTACCTACACTTGACATACAGAGAACTTACCAGAGATGGTTTGGTGCCTTCGGGAACTCTGATACAGGTGCTGCATGGCTGTCGTCAGCTCGTGTTGTGAGATGTTGGGTTAAGTCCCGCAACGAGCGCAACCCCTATCCTTAGTTGCTAGCAGGTAATGCTGAGAACTCTAAGGAGACTGCCGGTGATAAACCGGAGGAAGGTGGGGACGACGTCAAGTCATCATGGCCCTTACGTGTAGGGCTACACACGTGCTACAATGGCGCATACAGAGTGCTGCGAACTCGCGAGAGTAAGCGAATCACTTAAAGTGCGTCGTAGTCCGGATTGGAGTCTGCAACTCGACTCCATGAAGTCGGAATCGCTAGTAATCGCGTATCAGAATGACGCGGTGAATACGTTCCCGGGCCTTGTACACACCGCCCGTCACACCATGGGAGTGGGTTGCTCCAGAAGTAGATAGTCTAACCCTCGGGAGGACGTTTACCACGGAGTGATTCATGACTGGGGTGAAGTCGTAACAAGGTAGCCCTAGGGGAACCTGGGGCTGGATCACCTCCTTATACGATTTAGAACTTATTTGTTCGTAGTGTCCACACAGATGATTGTTATTGTAAAGAGAACAACACTTATTGTTTTGGGTCTGTAGCTCAGCTGGTTAGAGCGCACCCCTGATAAGGGTGAGGTCGGTAGTTCAAATCTACTCAGACCCACCACTTCTTATCTAATTAAGAAGATGGTTAAAACAATAAGTACCAGCATATGTGGGGCTATAGCTCAGCTGGGAGAGCGCCTGCCTTGCACGCAGGAGGTCAGCAGTTCGATCCTGCTTAGCTCCACCACTTACTTCTTAAAAATAAATATTCTTTATCGGGCCATTAACCGCCTGAGAATAGAGTGTGTTTAATTTTGAGAAGTTTTTACATCTCTTGCTCTTTAAAAATTTGGAAAAGCTGATAATAAAATTCTGATAGATACATTGTATTTATCAAGAGTTTTCAAAAGTAAAAAAAGAATGGTAGCAGTACCATTCAGTGCCATTTAGTTAACTCTTATGAGTTGATTGATTGGTATCTACTTTAGTATTCAATATTGACTTCTGGCGAAGTTAAACTGTCATAAAACAAAGACCCGTTTGGGTTGTATGGTTAAGTGACTAAGCGTACACGGTGGATGCCTTGGCAGTTGGAGGCGATGAAGGACGTATTAACTTGCGATAAGCTTAGTCAAGCTAGTAAAAAGCGCTTGAGACTAAGATTTCCGAATGGGGAAACCCACCTGCTTGCAGGTATCGTTAACTGAATACATAGGTTAACGAGGCGAACGCGGAGAACTGAAACATCTAAGTACCCGTAGGAAAAGAAATCAACCGAGATTCCGAAAGTAGCGGCGAGCGAAATCGGAACAGCCCTTAAGCTTATTATGTGTTAATGGAAGGCTGCTGGAAAGCGCCACGATACAGGGTGATAGTCCCGTACATGAAAAGACATTTTAAGTGAAATCGAGTAGGTCGGAGCACGTGAAACTTTGACTGAATATAGGTGGACCATCATCTAAGGCTAAATACTCCCAACTGACCGATAGTGAACCAGTACCGTGAGGGAAAGGCGAAAAGAACCCCTGTGAGGGGAGTGAAATAGAACCTGAAACCGTGTACGTACAAGCAGTAGGAGCCCACTTGTTGGGTGACTGCGTACCTTTTGTATAATGGGTCAGCGACTTATATTTTGTAGCGAGGTTAACCGAATAGGGTAGCCGTAGGGAAACCGAGTCTTAACTGGGCGAATAGTTGCAAGGTATAGACCCGAAACCCGGTGATCTAGCCATGGGCAGGTTGAAGGTTGAGTAACATCAACTGGAGGACCGAACCCACTAACGTTGAAAAGTTAGGGGATGACCTGTGGCTAGGAGTGAAAGGCTAATCAAACCGGGAGATAGCTGGTTCTCCCCGAAATCTATTTAGGTAGAGCCTCGGACGAATACTTACGGGGGTAGAGCACTGTTAAGGCTAGGGGGTCATCCCGACTTACCAACCCTTTGCAAACTCCGAATACCGTAAAGTAATATCCGGGAGACACACGGCGGGTGCTAACGTCCGTCGTGAAGAGGGAAACAACCCAGACCGCCAGCTAAGGTCCCAAAGTCATAGTTAAGTGGGAAACGATGTGGAAAGGCCCAGACAGCCAGGAGGTTGGCTTAGAAGCAGCCATCCTTTAAAGAAAGCGTAATAGCTCACTGGTCGAGTCGGTCTGCGCGGAAGATGTAACGGGGCTAAACTATGCACCGAAGCTGCGGATTCAGAATTTATTCTGAGTGGTAGGGGAGCGTTCTGTAAGCCGTTGAAGGTGTACCGGGAGGTATGCTGGAGGTATCAGAAGTGCGAATGCTGACATGAGTAACGATAATGGGAGTGAAAAACTCCCACGCCGGAAGACCAAGGGTTCCTATCCCATGTTAATCAGGGTAGGGTAAGTCGACCCCTAAGGCGAGGCCGAAAGGCGTAGTCGATGGGAAACAGATTAATATTTCTGTACTCGATATAATTGCGATGGGGGGACGGAGCAGGCTAAGCAAGCATAGCGTTGGTAGTCTATGTGAAAGTGAGTAGGGCGTTTGTTTAGGTAAATCCGGACAAACATTAAACCTGAGACACGAGACGAGTCACTACGGTGATGAAGTTGCTGATGCCATACTTCCAGGAAAAGCCTCTAAGCTTCAGATTATATGGAATCGTACCCCAAACCGACACAGGTGGTCAGGTAGAGAATACTAAGGCGCTTGAGAGAACTCGGGTGAAGGAACTAGGCAAAATCGTACCGTAACTTCGGGAGAAGGTACGCTCCTATCTGTGATGAGACTTGCTCTCTAAGCGGACGGGAGCCGCAGTGACCAGGTGGCTGGGACTGTTTATTAAAAACACAGCACTGTGCAAAATCGCAAGATGACGTATACGGTGTGACACCTGCCCGGTGCCGGAAGGTTAATTGATGGGGTTATCCTTAGGGAGAAGCTCTTGATCGAAGCCCCGGTAAACGGCGGCCGTAACTATAACGGTCCTAAGGTAGCGAAATTCCTTGTCGGGTAAGTTCCGACCTGCACGAATGGTGTAACCATGGCCACGCTGTCTCCACCCGAGACTCAGTGAAATTGAAATCGCAGTGAAGATGCTGTGTACCCGCGGCTAGACGGAAAGACCCCGTGAACCTTTACTACAGCTTGGCACTGAACATTGAACCTACATGTGTAGGATAGGTGGGAGACTTTGAAGCAGCGACGCTAGTTGTTGTGGAGTCAACCTTGAAATACCACCCTTGTAGTTTTGATGTTCTAACGTTGGCCCCTGAATCGGGGTTACGGACAGTGCCTGGTGGGTAGTTTGACTGGGGCGGTCTCCTCCTAAAGAGTAACGGAGGAGCACGAAGGTTGGCTAAGTACGGTCGGACATCGTACGGTTAGTGTAATGGTAGAAGCCAGCTTAACTGCGAGACAGACACGTCGAGCAGGTACGAAAGTAGGTCATAGTGATCCGGTGGTTCTGAATGGAAGGGCCATCGCTCAACGGATAAAAGGTACTCCGGGGATAACAGGCTGATACCGCCCAAGAGTTCATATCGACGGCGGTGTTTGGCACCTCGATGTCGGCTCATCACATCCTGGGGCTGAAGTCGGTCCCAAGGGTATGGCTGTTCGCCATTTAAAGTGGTACGCGAGCTGGGTTTAGAACGTCGTGAGACAGTTCGGTCCCTATCTGCCGTGGGCGTTTGAGAATTGAGAGGGGTTGCTCCTAGTACGAGAGGACCGGAGTGAACGAACCGCTGGTGTTCGGGTTGTCATGCCAATGGCATTGCCCGGTAGCTACGTTCGGAACTGATAAGCGCTGAAAGCATCTAAGCGCGAAGCAGGCCTCGAGATGAGTTCTCACTAGACTTTTAAAGTCTCTGAAGGGCCGTTGAAGACTACAACGTTGATAGGCAAGATGTGGAAGTGGTGTGAGCCATTAAGCTAACTTGTACTAATTACCCGTGAGGCTTAACCATACAACGCCAAACGCGTTTTATG
>NZ_AUTP01000244.1:0-7636 GCF_000498075.1 Pseudoalteromonas sp. TAB23 | reverse complement strand
GCTCTTCCTGCTTGATGATCAGTCATTAAACCATTTGCTATGGTAATTGGTTTATCAGACCAAAACGAATCAGCATAACTGCCCACATAAACTTTACCATTGCCCTGTTGATACCAGACAAAATCGTTAATCTTAAAAGCGCGTCCTATGTTGTTTAACATGGCATATCCTGAACTATCAGAGTAAAAACACGGTATGGCCGTATCAACATAAGCAGCGTTTGGTATAACAAACTCTATACCTGTTTGATTAGTTATTTCGTCAAGTACCTGGCGCATTGTTGGGTGGCGCAGCATAACACTTAAATTATAAGCAAGTGATGCCGCCCATTCACGGCAAAATAGGGTATACCAGCCATTTACTGCTGGCATTACACGTTCAACATAGCCACTAAATACACGGTCGACCATATCACCCCACCCTAAATCAACCGCAACCGGTGCTAACTTAACAGCCTTTTGATTCACCGTAATTTGGCATGTACCTGGTGTTGATGATTGCAGTACTATCCAGTGCTCTTTCATATCGACTTTTGAATCGTTGACATAAACACGTGATATAAAACGCGCGTTAGCCGTCGTCATTATGTTGTTCTCAGTGCAGCAAAGTTTTCGTTTAAATGCTGGCTAATATTTGCATATTGAACACCAGTATCACCGCCTTGCACATTGGCAGTTGCATCGGGTGTACGTTCTTCCACTTTTTGCGGCACTGATCGGTATTCACTAAGCGTAAAACTAATCGCCCATTGGCGTGTGGTTTCTTGCTCCACCGCTTCAATTTTACTGCTAAAGCGCACTTGCTTAACACCCAGCGCACTGGCCGTGTGGTTACTTACACGATAAATAGAACGCGCACCGCTTTCAGTTGCTTCGGCTAAAGTAAACAGCTCAGCTAAATGATCAGCATTAGAGAAGGGCAATAAACCACTCACTATCAGCTTTTTAGCTTTAGTGCCGGTTTCAGCTTGGTCGGTACTGGATGATTGGCCGCTTGCATCTTCGCTGGCAAGCTCAAGGCTTGCCGTAATGCGAAGTGATTTAAGGATGATTGAGAATGAATTGAGAGTCAGCATTTAATTACTCAACTCATAGAATGTATTAAAACTTATGTATACAGCAGCAGGGTCAACATTAAAAACCTTTATATGACCTTCCTTACTAAAGTGTAATATTGCATTAGGCTGCTCTGTAGGAATATCCGATGCAGAAGTTGTATTGATTGCTTGAGCATAAAAATCATTTTCCGGCCAAAACCTTCTAGGTAATTTCCCTATCAAATCTCCATTACTAAAAGTCTCATTATCGGTAGATAAAAACCAACTCCAATGAATGTTCTCGGCACTTGCCTTATATAATGGTGCCGCTGTTTTACCAGCTTCACCTGTCCACCAGTCCGAGGGCGATTTTACTAGGCCACCTTTAGAATCTGAACCTGTTGCATGCCCAATAATAGATTTAGCAAAGCTATACCCCATAAGCATTTTACCAAATGCGCTTGGGTGTATATTATCGCTCAGTATTGGGTCTAGCTCAGTATCCAACAACGCAGCAACTACAGCACCTTGATCTTCTACAACAGAGGGATTTACAAATACCCCACCACGATCCGCTAATGTTTGCAGTAAGACATTCCTGAAAACACCGACTTCATCAGAGCGGCCCGTATTTTGGCCATCTTGCCCAAATTGCTTTGCACTTAATTGAGAATAAAAGCTTGTCGGCAATCCAATTATCGGCACTACATTTAACGATTCACAATAATCAATCATTGCTTCGATATTAGAAGCTAAAGCTAAAGAGCCTGAGTTTGTTTGAACATCATTAATACCAATTTGTATGCAACAATAATCAAAATTATCTATATTTGTACTTTCTAATATTGCTAACTGCTGCGCTGATACTTGGCCACCTATAGCTAAATTTTTCATTTCTAGCACCTGTGCTCCGCACGTCCCTGTCAGGTGTTTTTTCATATATTCATATTGAGAACTTGCCAGCTGCCCCGAACTTGTTGAATCGCCAACACACACTATCTTAAGAGGCTTTATACCTACTGTTTTTTTTCCTTTGAAATAACTGGCTCTAGATATTGATAATGATGCAGCATTTGCCTCAAACCCAGCTCCCCATCCTGCTGCTATAATTGACCCTTCAGTATCTATCCGTCTAATTAATATTCCGTTTAACGTCAAACCAAACGATTTTGTACCAAATATAATAATGCCTATCGCTGCATTATTCATATTATAAGTTGATTCATTTAGAACCAGCTCCGTAAAATCTTTCTGAATTGTTACTTCTCTAAACTTCTCACTTACTTGTATCTTTCCAGAGTTATTTTTACTATGAATAATAACCCATCCATGATCTGTTTCAACAAATGCGCATGGTCTTTCAGCACCTTTACTAACATGCGCGGATATATGATCTTTTACTGAGACAGGAATAGCTGATAAATAAAAGTTAAAATTAGGAATAGCTCCCCAGTTTATATCAACGTCTGTTGATGAAATAGGGCTTGCAGCTACCAACTCTCCATCCGGCCAATTACTTAATGTGTAATTTCTAGTTTCAGTTAAATTAATTTTATACGGGGTATATAAGCTACCAATTGATGCACCACCAATACTTTGTTGCTCTGATGGCTTTGTATAAACATTAGGCCCCATATGTGTAAAGTATTTACCATCTAATCTGTAAGATGCTATCTCTCTATTAACTTTTAGGCCATTTATCCAGAGAGGGCTATTTCCTTGATAGTTAGCTAAACTAACTCCTTCATCTGCTATTATTGAAACCCCCGATGCATCACTCTTACTACTAAACCCATCATACAAATATACCCCGGTTCCCTCTTCTGACTTAGGTAGCTTTATCTCAATTGGCTTTTTATCGTAAAGATAATCTATGATCGGTTTGTTATTAGTTCCTGTACCTTCAGTATATGAATAATCATCTCTACCTCCATAGTTTCTTATATCACCGTCATCATCAATTAAAACTAGCGATAGCTCTGGGGTAAGTGTGCACTGTATTGTATCAAAGTCATTGTTTATTAAACCTTCACTGAGCTTAACTTCAAACTCAGAATTATTTCTATCTGATATCTTTATTCTTTGTCCTACTTTTAAATCATTTCTTGCCTTTACCAAATCTAGAGTCTCAATACTCCAAATAATATCATTCTGACTTTTCTTTAAGTCATCTATAATTTTTTCTACCTTAGAGCTAGCTCTCAAGTCATCAACTTTATTCACATCGCTAATGACTGAAATTTTAAGCACGAAGTGCTGTATACCATTTACATCAACGTAATCATCCATTTCTGTGTCTGATACTGTAAATACTACTTGAGGCGACCATTGGCTTAATGCGTTACCATCAAAGTAAGTGTCAACGTAAACAAATTGTGGGTAGGATTGCAGCGTTAATATATGCTCTTCTTTTATCTCTACGCGCAGTCCACTTACGTAACCAACTCCCGGCGCTACTCTAAATGTATTAGCGGTTGAGCGTGGTGTTACATTAAACCCATCATCAATAAACCAGTCTTTGCCATTTAAATCTTCCGCTAATTGCTGGGTTAACTTATCCATACCACTTAAGCGCGCAGAAAAGTCTAACTGCCATGTTTCTGGTGAAACACTAATACCGGTCAATTCCGCAATACCCGAATACTCAATACCAAAGTTGCGGTTTAAAGTATTACCTGCAACCCCTGATTCGGTTTTTGTTTTTGGGGTAGTAGGTATGTGATTAATCGCTACCAAAGCATTATTAATTGATGAGTACAACCCTACCCAGTTAAATTCAAATGGGCCTATAATGCTGTCGAGCACGGTTGAGTAAACAACCACATTGTCGTTAATGCGGCCTACTTGCTGCACAATTTGCTGATGCACTACGTGATCGGTTGGTAAAGCTTCTTCTCGGTTAATGGGTGCGGTTGCGTCTTGCTCTGGTACGTTCGCAAAAATAAACGTATCTATGTCTAGTTGCTCATTAGCTTGCGCTTTAGCAGCAAAAAGTTTTTCACCTGCGATTGTAATTATTGAAGCCATGTTAATTCCTCTTTTTAGCTAATAAGCTGTTTATTTGTTGCAATAATAAAATATGATTCGTTGTCCATCACCGCGAGTCCTAGTGTTGGGCTCAAGTCGTCACTGAGCTTTGCAAAGCCGGTTAGGCTGTCTAATGCAAAGTCGCTTGGTGGTGCAATTAATGGCATGCTGGCAATAGTGTCGTATTGGTAGCGGCGTGTTGTTCGCCCGTACTGCCTGCAAATATTGTCTATAAGTTTGTTCCGTTCTGCTAAGTCTGAGTCAAGCAATTGCAGGCTCACTACATCCCAATCGGCTTCGCTTATGCGCTCGTCAATGGTTATCCACGGTGTGCCGAGTTTTTCAAACATGTAATACCAACCACTTTTACTGCCTGCACCTTTAGCAAATTGCAGTGCATACTTAACGCGTATGCGGTAAGTATGTTCGGTCTCGTTTGGTATTTGGGTTATGTCACGCTCCCATGCCAACAGGTGTAAAATTTCGAGCTCTGCGGACATTGGGTCGAGCTGTTTAGCCGGCCATGCAAGCATGTCGCTTAGGCGCAACCAAAAACTAACCGTGCTTTTGCGTAGTTTGTCTAGCTCACTGGCTGGGCGCGCCAACCAGTACGGCATTTTTGTTAGGGCTTGCCAGTCAATGCTCATACATCGTTACCGTTTTCGATACTTAGGACGGTTAAACGCGGTACATTGTTCTGGTTGGTAATGTCGATTTGATGCCAACTTAATGAGTCGATACCCTCAAACTCTTTATGTAGCTCTTGGCCTAAGCGGCTAAAGCTAAAGCGTGTTTGCGGCTCAGTTCGTGTTACAACGTAGTCGGTGTTTTCTCTAAATGCGCTGCGTATAAAGTTTTCTATATTGCTAATTAATGCGGTTACTTCATCATCAAGTAAGTAAACATGCGGGTAGACCGTAAGGCCTACACTAACATCAACACTTGGCATAGTAAGCACAAGTAGATCGTCGCCGTGGCCATGGTAGCCTTTTGCCATAACGTATTCATTTAAGTCGTTTATTAAGCTTTGGCTTGGCTCGCCTGTGTCTAACAAAATATAGGCATTCGCCGTGCCTGGTCCTCGTGGTGCATCATGTTCAAAAAATATATTATCGGTATTTAGACCGCTTCGCTCGGTAAGCATTGCGCGGTAAACAGCATCAATGTGCCAAGGCGCTGCAGCAGTAAATGCGTTGCGGGTGCGTAATTTTAAATCTTGGTTTGTTTCGGCGTCTGCCCCAAGTACATCAATCCAATCGCTATCATTTATTGCACTACTAATTCCTGTGACTGACTCAGGTAAAATATGATAATAACCCGTGCCTAAGTTGTGTGCGGCACCTGCGTTTTCTGCAATTACATTTACTAATATGCTGCTTTGGTTTTCTGGCAGTATTACATTATCAACAGTTAGCACACGGTAAACCGTCCCGTTTATGGCATCAGTTTGTATTACCGTTCCTGCGCTAATGAGTAAACTAGGGCCAAGATTTGCTGCGCGTTTAAAACGCACTTTGCCTTGTGTACGTTCTTCACTTTTGCGGGTTAGGTCGTGCTCCCACGCTTTGGCTTCAATAAAGTCGCTGTCGGTGGCCGTTTGCAAAAATAAGTTGGGGAGTATTTTTTCAATTAATACTTTGTTGACTATCCATGTTGCAGGCTTTGCCACAATGGCGCTAATCAATCGCCAAAAAGGTGAGTAAATAGAGTCATTCGCAATAATGCTACCTTGCGCTTCTACGTCTTGCTTAAATAGGGTTTTCCACCCGTCTTCAGTGGTAGGAATACCTGCATTTTCTACAATACGGGTAAAATTAATTGTTGGGGTTTCATCAGCCATTTATTGTGCCTCTACTAATAACGATGAAATTTCACCGAAGTCTATTGTTTGTGCGTACATCCACCACTGGCCTTTGTTAATTTCGCTTTGCTCAACTTGAACCGTGCCTGGCATAATGCGAACGTCATCCTCTACCAATAGTTTTATTTTTGTTTGGGTGTCGTTAGTAACGCTGGTTCCTCTATCGCTTACTAATAAGTTTGCAAGGCCGGTGTCTAAAATAGCGTGCACTATGTCTTGGGCTATTACGTCACGATCGGTTAAATACGTTGGGTTGTTACCGGCATCTAATACCACATCGCCATTTAATATTTGTAAGTCGCGGTAAATACTCATGAGTGCATCTCAACAAAGTTCATATAATTGGTTTCACCTTTGGCTGGGTAAACGTTAACCGTGCCAACACTGGTCGACTTTTGCTGATTCGCGTTGCTTATTTGTTGGGTAATACCACCGCGTTCAACACGGCTTTTAACGGGTGCTATTGCGGCAATGCTAGGCATGGTTGCTGCTGAATTACTCTGCTTAGGCGCATCAATACCTAACGAGCCTTTTATACCCTCAAAACTAGTGTCTATTTCAATGCCTGCTAAATCAGCTAGCTGTTCAATAGCCCACAATATTGGCGCAAATAACACTTCAACGGCTTTCCATGCGTATTCAAGGCCCGTAAGCAAAACGCTTACCCAACTAATATCGGCAAAGCTTGCTTTTAAATCGTCCCAGTAATAAATCAGAGCGCCTACGGCAAGAACCGCAGCGGCCACNCAGCCACAATTAAGCCAATGGGGTTGGCGTACATCACAAGGTTTACCGCAAACATTACAGCTCTTAAGGCGCTTAACCCCGATGTAAGCGCAGCATTAATACCTGCCCACGCCATTGCACCCACGCTCCATGCAACCATAGCCATTTTGCCCGCGCCCATTATGAGCGTGAATAAACCACCTGCAGCAACAAGACCAAGTAATGCAACAGCGCCATAGCCAATATATTTAGTAAGCGTTGGAAATTCTTCGGTAAAGGCCACTACGCCTGTGCCCATGTCGGCAATTAAACCAACAAAGTCGTTAAATACGGGGAGTATTGCACTGCCCCACGCAGCGCGAATAACAAACCAGCTTTGGCTTAGTCGCTCGCTTTGGTCGGTCATGCTCATTGCCATTTTTTCAGCTTGTTGCATACCGTTTACGTTACCTAACGAATCAATTGATTGGCCTAGACCATCAATATCGTTCATTAGTAATTTTATAGTGCCAACAGCTTCGGCCGAGCCAAATGCTTTTTTAAGTTCGTCGCCCTCGGCTACGTCTATGGTTTCGCCATATTTGCCTTTAATTTGGTTTAGTATGTCAACCATTGGCAACATAGCGCCCTGGCTGTCAGTAAAACTTAAATTAAGGGCGTCTTGCGCTTTACCTACACCGGCTAAAAACGATTTATATTTTGTACCCGCCTCACTGCCCGACATAGTCGCTTGCAATGTGCCTAGTATGGCCATTTGCTCGTTAATACCAATGCCGGCGCTTGTTGCTTCAGCGCCAATTGATGTAAACGCCGATGACATTTCAGCGCCTGTTGTTTTAAACGCTTGTACGGCTGTGGCCGTCATACCTGTTAGCTGCTCAACCCACTGACTTTTACCCATAGCATTAGCTTGGTTTTTAAAAATGCCATACATGGTACCCATGTAATTGGTAATAGTGCCTGCGTCGGCTTTGGTGGCAGCGGCC
>NZ_AUTP01000243.1:0-1926 GCF_000498075.1 Pseudoalteromonas sp. TAB23 | reverse complement strand
AATGAATTTAAAAATCTATGGTTTTTACACACGGGTTTAATCCGTATTATGCGAGGCTAATCAACAATGGAGCGTCTTCATGAACAAACATCTAATTGCTGCTGCACTTACTGCGGCATCTTTAACACTTGCGGGTTGTGCTGATGAGAGCACAGCTCAATCAGCACCTGCACAGCAACTTCAACCAATTGATGTAGCACAGGTGCTTGTTAAGCCGGTACAAAGCTGGCACACATATACAACTCGTTTAGAGTCTCCACAAGAAGTTGCTTTAATGCCGCGTGTATCGGGAATCATCGATAGCATTGAATTTAAAGAAGGCGATGTGGTTAAAGAAGGCGATGTTTTATTTCAATTAGATGCTCGTCCATTTGCTGCTGTGGTTGCTAGTTTAAAAGCGCAAATTAACAGCGCAGAAGCCGCACTTGAACAAGCTAAAAGTGAAGACAAACGTGCGGTACGCTTATTAGACCGTAAGGCAATCTCAACTGAGCAAGCACAAGCGCGTACTTCAACACTACGCCAACGCGAAGCACAGCTTTCTGCACTTCAAGCACAACTTACTTCAGCAGAGCTTGATTTAGAGTTTACGTCAGTAGTATCACCAATTGATGGCATTATTTCTCGCGCAAATATTACCAAAGGTAATAACATACTTGCGGGTCAAAGCGTATTAACGTCAATTGTTTCAAACCAAGCTATGTATGCTTATTTTGATGTTGATGAACGCACATGGAATAGCTCTTTTAATGATGTTACTGCTGCGAGCCATCAAACTGTTGTAATGCAAAAAGTGGGTCAAAGCGATTTTGCATACAAAGGCTACATTAACTTTATTGATAACCAAATTAATTCATCAACAGGTACATTACGCGTACGTGCGGTATTTAATGAAGACAGCAACCAATTACGCGCAGGCTCGTTTGCACGTATTAAGCTTGCAGCCAACTCTATTAGCGACGCGATTATTATCCCAGAACGTGCAATTGGTACCGACTTAAAAAATCGTTTTGTATTAACGGTTGGCGAAAACAACGTACTTGAATACAAACTAATTACTATTGGTGAGCGTTACGGTGCATTACGTGCGGTTACATCGGGCCTTAGCGAAGGTGACGTAATTGCAGTAAACGGCCCAGCACGTGTAGGCCCAGGTATGCCAATCTCTCCACAAACAGTAACAATTGATACAAGCGGTGTTGCATTTACATTGTCAAACGACAACGCACAACTTGTGGCTAAGCAATAAGGTTTATTGATGAAATTTTCGCATTTCTTTATACAGCGCCCAATATTTGCGGCAATGCTGTCGTTGGTTATTTTAATTGCTGGTGGTATTTCACTATTCCAACTACCAGTAAGTGAATACCCAGAAGTGGTTCCTCCTACAGTGGTTGTGACTGCAAGTTACCCGGGTGCAAACCCAACCGTTATCGCGCAAACAGTGGCAACACCGCTGGAGCAAGAAATTAACGGTACTGAAAACATGTTGTATATGTTTTCGCAAGGTACAAGCGATGGACGCATGACACTAACGGTAACTTTTGCTTTAGGTACCGATTTAGATCGTGCTCAAGTACAAGTACAAAACCGTGTAAACAGTGCATTGCCACGTTTGCCAGAAGAAGTACAACGTTTAGGTGTTGTAGCCGAAAAATCATCACCCGATTTAACCATGGTGGTGCACTTATATTCGCCTGAAAAAACGCACGACACAGCTTACTTATCTAATTATGCTGATTTAAACATTAAAGATGAAATTGCACGCTTACCAGGCGTAGGTGATATTCGTTTATTTGGTGGTGGCAAATACTCAATGCGCGTATGGCTAAACCCAGATGCTCTTGCTGCACGGGAATTAACAGCAACAGATGTAGTTGCTGCCCTTCGCTCGCAAAACCAACAAGTTGCAGCGGGTAGCTTAGG
>NZ_AUTP01000242.1:0-4186 GCF_000498075.1 Pseudoalteromonas sp. TAB23 | reverse complement strand
TCGGCTACGTTGTTTGATACGCTTTTAAACTCGACTCGGTATTGATCGTCGCTAATTTTTTGCTCGCTATAACCTTGTGAGCCGTTATTCGCTGGGCGGTAGTCGGGCTTAGATGCGCAACCCGCCATAAGTAAAATACTGATAATTAAAATAGATGTTTTCATCATTCACCTCGCTTTATAAAAACTATTATTTGTTTAACTGCCACTTTGCACTAATTGCTTGCTGCTCTTGCGCTCTATCTAGTGGTGCGCCGCTGATCATGCTGTCTATAACAGCATCTAACTCACTGTTATTAGACGCCGTTTGATATTGCGCGCCATTATCACTTTGCTGCGCGGCTGTTTGCGCTTTAATTTGCCAACCGCTTTGCGTTTTACAAGCAATGCTTGTTTGCGTTGTATTATTTGAGCTTAGTGCATACTGCCTACAAAGCTCACCTTGCTGATTTTTAAAACTAAGCTGCGCACTAAATAGTGAGCCATCACTTTGCTCAAACACACCACTACTTAGTTGTGTGTTAAGGGCTGAGGCGGTATTGCTGGCTACTAAGTTTTGCGCCTCACGGGGTTGTAAATAGCTCGTCATTGCAATACCAAATACCACAGCAACGCTTGCTGCTATTGCTAAACTTTTATTAGCCGATTGCTTAACCTTTTGCCAAGGCGTTAACGTTACTACATTACTGTTTAACGTGCTTTTTGGAGTAGCTGTATCAAGCTTTGCAACCGTTTTAGCTAATGAGTCACTAAGTGGTGCGTCGTCAATACTTATTGCGTGCTCTTTTACTAGCATGTCTACTTTGCTAAATTCTGCAAGTCGCATTACTAGCTCATCATCGGTTTCAAGGGCTTTACGCACTTGCTCCATTTCGTGCTCACTTAGCTCTGAGTCTAAAAAGGCGCTAAGTGTTTCGTCGTTAATGTTCATACTTGCTCCTTTTTAAAGTCGGGTTTTATTAAGTTATAAAGCGTGCTGCGTGCGCGCGATAATTTACTCATTACACTGCCTATAGGTATATCTAGCGTATGTGCTACTTCTTTATAGGCCATGCCCTGCACTGCCACCAGCGATACTATGGCGCGTTGCTCTTCGGGTAATTGCTCAAGAGCTGTATTTACATGTTTAAGCATTTGTTTGTTTTCGAGTGTTTGGTGCTCATTACTTGTAATTGGCTCTGGTAAAATATCGGCCTGAGCCTTATTTTGCCTTACCTTGCGTGAGCGGTATTCGTCTATCCACACATTACGGCAAATTTTAAATGCCCACTTAGCAGGCTCAACGTCATCCGGAATGCCTTTTACTAATAGTTTTTCAATTGTTATTTGCACTACATCGTCTGCATCTGCTTTACTACCCGTTAGCGAATAGGCAAAACGCCTAAGGATGGGCAATAAGGTTTTTAGAGTTTCGTTCATTGATTTTTACCCCTTTTATAAAGAAGACGATTCAAAAAAACATTTATTCCCAAATAATCAAAATAATTTAAATAATGAAATATTTCTATGTGTTAAACGTTAACTAACAGTGTAATTAAAAATAAGTAACCTACTATGAACATGAAAAACATCCGCGTTAAACACATAATAGTCGCCTCGCTTTGTATATTTAGCGCAACGAGTTCAGCCAATATAGTAAGAGTCGATCAGGTACTTGGGCAGCTAAACCCAATAGAGCAGCGTATTGAACAAACTATAGAGCGTGCACAACGCCTGCCGCTCCCAGTGCCTGTACCACAAATATCGATTGATGAACTAAAAGCGCAAATAAGAGAGCCAATTAACAGCTTACCTAATGTGCTTAACATTAATATAAATAGCCAAAACACCGCATTTGTTGAAGTAGAGCTAGAAAACGGCTTTAGAGCTATAGAGCGCCAATGGTTATTAATGGCAAATAGCCAACAACTTAATACCCTAAAGCAGCAAAATGTAACCATTGTATCGGTAAAAAATTATAACGCACTTAACATGAGCTTAGTGCGCTTTAACGTACCCCAAGGTGTTAACTCTAAAAGTGAGTTATTAAAAGCACTTAACTTAGATGAGTCTGCAATACTTGACCGAAACCACATTTACCAAGCGCAAACAGGCGATCCTACCGCAAAAGTAACGCAAAATAAGTCTATTGCCCCCTACTGCACACAAAGTGTAAAAATTGGCATGATCGACAGCGCCATTAATACCAAACACAGTGCTTTTAAAGGCGCGAATATCACCACGCAAAGCTTTTTACCTAAAGGGTTAAGCTCGCCAAATTTACACGGCACCGCCATAGCGGGGTTAATTACAGGTAAAGGAGCAACGCTCAGCCCGCTTTTAAGCAGTGCCAAGCTTTACAGTGCAGAGGTGTTTTATAGGCAATCTGAGTATGCGCAAGGAGCTACTTTATTTGCCATAGTAGAAGCACTTAACTGGCTAGTTAGTAATAAAATACCCGTAATAAATATGAGCCTAACAGGGCCAAATAATGCAATTTTAGAAGCAAGTATTACTGCAGCAATAAAACAAAACGTATTAATTGTAGCTGCTGCGGGTAATCAAGGGCCGGCGNTCGCAGCCGCTATACCCAGGTGCGTATAAAAGCGTGATAGCGGTAAGTGCTATTGATTCAAAAAACCACATTTATAGATGGTCAAATAAAGGTGATTACATAGACTTTGCAGCCCTTGGTGTAAATGTTGTTACAAGCCAAGGCAATGGAAAATTTGGGAGGGAGTCGGGTACGTCAATGGCAGCGCCGCATGTAAGCGCGGCATTAAGTTGTTTATTGTTAAAGCATGGTAATAATAAAACCAAAGCACTTAACGAGCTTACATCGCTGGCCGTCGATTTAGGCGAGCAAGGCAAAGACACCATCTTTGGTTATGGCGCCATTTACCCACCTAAAAGTGCACTTTAACTGACGCCGATAAAACCGTCTGAGTATAGGTATTGCTGCTAAGCTTTGATTGATAATCGCCATATTCAGCCTCGGCTATTAGTGTTACGTGCTCAAATACATCTAGGTTATAAAACGCATTGACTACATTTCGGTGCTCATCTCGTGACGGTAATTGCTCAAAAAAATCATCCGTTGTTTGCTCATCATAATCTTTATTTTGATAACGCCACCCTGCCCCCACTTTGTTAGCTACATTAAAGGCCTTAAATTTGTGCGTAACTTTAGTAGTAAAGCCGTAGCCGTGAAAGTCGTATTGGTTGTCGTCAGCGTTTTCTTTATCGGCACTTATTGCTGCCATTAGCATGGTTTGGCCATTATTTATAAAATGATAAAGCGCTACATCGGCTCCTACGCCGTCGGCATTACGTGCTTTTGCAGTAGCAAAACGTTTAGCTTTGGTTTTTATACTCATACGCAAATACGTATGCGGGTTTAAAAAATGGCCATAGTAAGCACTAGCTTGATTAAAATGTAAAAATGGTTCGCCATCTACATTTGCTTTTGCACCATCGTAACGAACCCCTACCTCATGGCTATTAAAGCTGTAGCTGCCATCTAAACCATATTGATGAAGGTCTAAATCGTATTGATGAAGGTCTAAATCGTAGTCTTGTTGTTCAAACCGATAGCTTGATGTTAATTTAGCGCCTTTGGTTACTTGCCATTTTGCATTAACACCTGCTGCGGTTTTTATGCCGCTGTCGCTTTGCGACGAAATATCGTCAAGTTCCTGAACAGACAGCGCCGAGTTACTTAATACCCCAACTTCTGCATCTGCATTTAGCTCAAAGCTACTTTTAAAGGGTTTATTTTGCTCAGCTGTTTTAACGTGGTTAGTTTGTGCAAGCACCGCTTGGGCACTAAAAACACACAGTGTCGCGGTTATAACTGCTTTCATATTTATTCTCCAACAGGCCGAATAGGTTTCCCCATTCGGCATTTGTGCAAACACGCGCGTATTAAAGACCTAGGTCTAAATCGTTAGTAATGTTGGTAACTACTTCACTTGCGGTGCTAAGTGCTACATCGTTACTAATTTGATCAGTGACCGCCGCACTCACCTGCCCGCTAACACTTTGCTGTACCGTGCTTTGTAAGCTGCTAACCGTACTGTCTTGCACACTGGCAATTAAAGATTGCTGAACACTACTTACAACTTCATTACTGGTATTAACTGCATCACCTATTTGCAGTGCAGAACTCACTGAGTTTGCAGCCATATTAGTAATTGCTAATTGGTTTG
>NZ_AUTP01000241.1:0-49837 GCF_000498075.1 Pseudoalteromonas sp. TAB23 | reverse complement strand
TTTTTTAAGTAGATGCTGTATGTACAAGGGGAGTAAGTAGAGATGATGTTTATCGGCATTGATATTAGTAAAGAGAAGATTGATTTATCGTGGTTGAGAGACCAGCTTACAAACAAAATTAAAACAAAAGTCTTTAAAAACAAGCATCAAGACTTTTTAGCAATAGAAAAATGGCTTTTAAATACAACTAAAAGCGCTGCTAATGAGCTCGTTATCACCCTCGAACCAACGGGTGTTTATCATGAAGCACTGATGTATTTTTTACACGAGCAAGGCTTTAATATTATTTTAGCGAATCCCGGTAAAGCTAAAAAGTATGCAGACGCTTTAAACATAATTCATAAAACAGACAAATCTGATGCAACGATGCTTGCTCATTACGGCTGTGCTAAGCACGCAGTCGTTAGTTATTGGCAACCTGATGCATTAGAAGTTAGAGAGCTTAAAGCCCTTATCCGTCGTTTAGATGCGCTTGAGAGTAACCGACAACGAGAAGCTAACCGATTAGAAGCAAGTGAATTCAGCAACGTTTCAGCACGTGTTTGCCAATCGATAAAAGTGACAATCGCGTTTTTAGATGATGAAATTAAACAGCTTAAATCTGACATTGATAACCACATAGATAATGAACCTGATTTAAAAAGAAACAGGAAACTACTTGAGTCTATCCCTGGCATAGGGCCCGTATTATCGAGAGAGCTGACGTATTTGTTTGCGGCTAAAAAATTTAATAAAGCCAAAGAAGCGGCAGCTTATTGTGGATTAATCCCACGGCATAATGAATCGGGTAAATTAAAAGGGCGAACATCAATCAGTAAACTTGGGCCAGCCAGAATTCGATGCAAACTTTATATGGCGGCCATTGTTGCAGGGCAATGGAATAAAACAATAAAGAGACACAAGTTAACGTTAATAAACAATGGTAAAACACCGATGCAAGCTGTGTGTGCAAATATGCGAAAGCTCATTCATATATGTTTTGGTGTAATAAAAAACCAAGAAGCGTTTAAGCTCCAAGAAAGTTAAATACGACCTTGAAGCTTAAAATGAGAGATGGTATCTACAGCCGAAATTTAACACCGTGAATAAGATTAGCTTGTGTTTCTCACTTACTCTTCTTTCACTTCTCTTTGTTCAATAGATATTTTAGTGGCTCTGTTCCGATTCAATGAATTTCGATACCAGTAAAAAAAAGCGCAATATAAATATCGCGCTCTTGAATCAACTTTCAACTCGCTCAAATGAGTTTACTCTTTTTCATTTTCCATAAAACGTTGTAGCTGATCTTTTAAGTTTGGCGGAATACCTTTAATCACTAGTGTATCGGTTGCTTCGTTGTACGTTACGCGCTCACCTAAGTGTTTACGTTCAAAACTTACACTTACACCACCACCAAGACCTGAAAACTTAACCATACTGGTTACTGTTTTTTTATCAACGGGGAAAGTTTCTTCCAAGTCATAGCTTTGCTCTTTGCAAAAACTATCAAACGGGCTGTCATCGCCTTTTGTAAGCGTTGCAGATAGATCGCTCACACTTGCATCTTCGCCTGTGGTTACGCAATCATTACAGTAATCAAATACTTGTTTACGTAAATCGTCTTTTTCTGATTTATCAAACTGTTGCTCTGATAAATAATCCTCTACTGCGCTAAGCATTACTTGGCTTTGCTGTTTTGAATCAATACCCTCTTCACAGCCTAAAAAGTCTAAGAAAAAGTCAGCAACTTTACGACCCGCACGTCCTTTGATAAACGAAATATAACGATTATCTTCTGCTTGCGTATCCCACGCTGTTAAATCGATACGAGCAGCGAGTTGCATGCGAGATATGTCTAAATGGCGAGAAGCCGCTAAATCAAGCTCAGACGTCATAGAGTAATGCTCTTTAATGTTAATCATCGCAATTAACATGTAATCGGTAGCAACATACTGATAATGACAAAATACTAAATAGCCTGTTTCACTAAATGCATACTTATCAAGTTCTTCTTTTAAAACCGTTGAGGCTTGCTCGGTCATATGCCAAAAGCCTAGCTCATCGTTACGGTAGCTTTGCATTGCAGATGCTACAACACTGTTTTTATCACCACTGAAAGCACAGTAACCTTTACCTGGCTTACCATTGTATGCATGATGTAATTGTTCGATAAAAACGGCTACTTTATCGTTAATTACCATCTCATCATTTCGAAGGTGAATTTGCGTATCGCCGTCTTTTTTGTCTACATAATGAACGACTAATTTTTTAACGTCTGTTGTCATCTTTGTTTTTCACGCCTCTAGTGTTAAAATACGAGAATATAACTATTTTATTGAACCAACTGATGCCAATCTTATCAAAATACTCTAATGAAGAAGTAGAACAAATCGTCGATCAGCTTATTGATGTGCTAACTAAACACAATGCGCCGGTAGATTTAAGCCTTATGTGTTTAGGAAATTCTATCACGCATATCTTAAAAGAGCATGTACCAACAGGGAAAAGACAAGCCGTAACTGAGAACTTTGCAAAAGCTCTATCACAGTCGGTTAAATAAACTCTATGAATTTATCGCAGCACAATCAGTTTTCATCAAAAGCGAGTCAGCTATTAAGCTGGGGCCATTGGTTTACTTTTGCCAATATTGGTTTGGCGCTATTTATTAGCTTAAGCTACTTATTTGCCGACTCGCCACCAACAAGCTTTATGGGCATTACTTATATGCTAGTAACGTGGTTAAGCCACACTAGTTTTATCGCCTTTTTAGCGTTTGTGCTGACGGTATTTCCGCTTAGTTTAATATTCCCCTACCCACGACATATACGAGGCATGGCGGNTGTTATAGCCACACTAGGCGCTTCACTGCTTACCCTTGATGCTTATGTTTACGTTACTTTGGGTTATCACCTAAGTATATCTGCCTTACCTGAGATTATTTCTCTACTGTGGCATCGTTTAACCAGTTCACCTGCTTTAACAACCATTTTAGCCAGTGGGATAGTATTACTTATTTTAGGCTTTCAGCTACTTGTGAGTAATTACACATGGCAACACCTTGAGCGCTTAAAACAATATAAATTTGCACGTTACGCAATTTCATTTTTAATAGTGTGTTTTTCACTTAGTCACAGTATTCATATTTGGGCTGACGCAAATTTAAACTTTGACGTAACGAAGCAAGATAATGTACTACCACTTTCATACCCTACTACCGCTAAAAGTTTATTGGCTAAAAATGACCTGCTTGATATAGAAAGCTATAAGCAAGCACATAACGTAAAAATTAATAACCAAAATATTAGTTATCAAATGCCAAGCCCGCTTGATAAGTGTGAAGACTACACACAAGCCAATGTAGATATTTTTGTATTTGAAACCCAGCAGCAACTCGCTAAATTTGTTGCCGATAATAAAAACTTACACAAAACAGAGCAGTTTTTACAGCCAACTAATCACGACGATATGCTATTTAGCTTAGTGTATGGTTTGCCAGCTTTTTATAAAGCAGCAATTTTAAGAGATCAAACTCTTCCCGCATGGCAAAGTCAGCGCCGCAGCATAGAAGTAACCGGCGTGGAAGAACTTAGTTTTATAAATGATCAAGCACATAGTTCTAGCGCAATTAGAGTTATTAAAAGTAGCGATAACGCCGTTGTACGAGATGATAAAACACAAGTTTTTGCTTTTAGTCTTGCCAATAACAAGCAAGAAGTAGTAACAACATCAACTTTATATAGCTCCGACAAACGTATTTCTAAAGTAGATGGACTTATTCAACCTAGCGATTTAATTGCAACAAGTGTTGGCCAATATTTAAATTGTAAAGCCATTGCTAAGCAAACAATGCTGGGAGTTAATTTATACAAGAAAAAAGATGATATGGGCGTTAACTACTCTCAGGGTGTCGTTATAGCCTATAAAAAAGATAGGATTACCTTAATAGATTCAGATGGTAACTTTAAAAACATTTCCGCAGCTGAAGGTTTTTCTATTGAACAAGGTTTAGATATACCATTTTTAGTACAGAGTATTAAAAAGCTTAAAACCTTCACCCAATAGCCGTTATCCTAACCTAGCTTGCTATACCACCAAGCTAGGTTATAGTTTTATATTGTTTTACTAAAGAATATAAAAATCAAGGACGGCATACATGTTTAAAACTCTTCGTTATATCATCCTCCACTCTAGCTTTTTACTTGTCAGTTTTTTTAGCTTTAGCGATACCACTTACTACAAATGCGTAACAGAAAAAGGCACAATCTTTTCTCAACTTCCCTGTGACGACGAAGCAACGACTTATAAAGTTAACACAACGGGTAATCAGTATTCAGGTCCTCAAGTTGATTACACTAAACAACTGAATGAGCTTGAACGTGAAAGACTTCTATCTGGCTTACAGGCAGAGCTTCGCAGTAATAACCATAAACTAACAATACTTGATCGTAATAAGCAGCGTGCTGAATACAAACAACAAGAGCGGTTAAATCATATCTTAGCCATTGATGATAAAAAGCGTATTACCAAAGATATTACTAAAAAATTAAAAATAATTAATAAAGAGTACAAAAAAGATGTATTGGTTATTACTAAACAAATTAAAATTCTCGAAAAAAAGATAGCTCAATACCAATAAATCACTCTTAATTAGCAAGTAATATTTATCTTTGTTTTAAACTTAAAATAACATACCCTTAACACAATAGAGTATAAGCTCTAGGGACTATTAAGGAGTGCAAATGCAGCCTCGCCACATTGCTGAATTAATTTTAACGGGTTTTAAAAGGCACTATCAGCTATTTCAAAAAACAACGGCCAAAGCCCCTCTTGCCTTTGCAAAAAAAGATTGGCAAGCAATTAATGATATCAGCCGTTTACGTATCAGCTATTATGATGATCGTGTTAACGAAACCACACAAGCGCTAAAAAAAGAAACCCCAACAGAGCAACTAGATGAAAGCCTATGGCTCGAAGTTAAAAAGATATATCAGCACTTTTTATGTTTCCACCCTCAAGCAGAACTCGCCGAAACCTTTTATAACTCTGTATTTTGCCGGCTGTACCATAGGCGCTATTTTCATAATGACTTTATATTTGTAGAAGCAACTTTGAAAGATGCTCCTTCAGTACCTGTTGAGGCCGAATATAGGACATACTTTCCAGTAGTTGATGGCCTAAAGCCAACAATAAAGCGCATTATTAATCATTTTGATTTTAAAGCCCCATTTGTAAATTTAGAGCGTGATATTCGCCTTCTTGTTAAAGCTTTTTATAAACAAGCCCCCGATACACATCATCAACCTTGGCAAATGCGCTTTGATATTTTGCACACGCCTTTTTATCGTAATAAAGCAGCTTATATTATTGGTCGTGTTGTTTCAAAAAGTGGGGTTCAGCCTTTTATAATAGCCGTATTACACGATGAAGATAACGGATTATATTTAGATGCACTTTTAACTAAATCATCTCAAATGCGTGTCATTTTTGGCTTTGCCCGTGCCTACTTTATGGTAGAGACTCATGCACCTTCAGCACTTGTCCGGTTTTTGAATCAGCTTATGCCAAACAAAACACTTGCTGAGCTCTATAACGCAGTGGGTTTTCATAAGCAGGGTAAAACTGAGTTTTATCGAGAGTTTTTAAATCACTTATCTCACTCTAGTGATGTGTTTACAATTGCACCGGGTACTCCCGGTATGGTGATGATGGTATTTACCCTTCCCTCATTTGGTTATGTTTTTAAAGTAATAAAAGACAAATTTGGTGAAAGTAAGCCCTTCGGCCGTGATACCGTATTAAAGCGTTATCAACTAGTAAAAAACCATGATCGCGTTGGCAGAATGGCCGATACCATAGAGTATTCTAACGTCGTATTTCCTTTGGCGCGTTTTGATAGTAATTTACTTGCGCAATTACATAAAACAATTGGCTCATCAATGGTAATTGAAGGCGAATGGTTGATCATCAAGCATTTATATATTGAACGGCGCATGACACCACTCAATTTATTTTTAGAAAATGCTGATGAAGAAAGTGCCGCAGACGCGATTGAAGAATACGGGCAAGCTCTAAAAGAAATGATTGCCGTTAATATATTTCCTGGCGATATGCTCTTAAAAAACTTTGGTGTAAGTAAGCACAAACGTATTATTTTTTACGATTACGATGAAGTTCAATACCTAACAGATATGAACTTTAGAGCATTACCAAAAGCAAAGAGCTACGACGATTATTTAATGGATGAACAAAGCTACTCTGTTGCACCACAAGACGTATTCCCAGAGCAGTTATGTACATTTGTAATGCCTAATCCTATGTATAAAAAGTTTTTTCTCAGCACTCATCCAGAGCTTATAGATGTTAGCTTTTGGAAGCAGGCTCAACAAAATATAAAAAATGGGCAGGTAAGTCATATTTACCCTTACCCGACAGCACAGCGATTTATCCATCACTGGTAGACGCAAAGGACACACAATGAATATAAGTAAAATAGATTTAAATTTACTCGTTTATCTCGATACATTGCTTCGAGAATGCAACGTAACACGCGCTGCTAATCAATTGAGTATTACGCAGCCCGCAATGAGTAATGGCCTTAAACGTCTTCGTAACTTATTTAACGACCCTATTTTAGTTCGTACCAGCGATGGTATGGTCCCGACAGAGCGCGCTTTAGAGTTACAACCCGTTATTCGTGGCATATTAATGACGCTTGAAGAAACCCTAGCACCTAATCGAGAATTTGAGGCAAGCCAGAGTAAACGTGTATTTAGAATAATGGCCAGTGATTACGCTGCAAGTACGTTAGCGCCAAAGCTCTTAAGTAAACTACACGAAGAAGCCCCCGATACTACTTTAGATATACTCACCCCAAGTGATGTAACCTTTCATGATGTAGAAAACGGTAAAGTAGATATGGCAATCAACCGTTTTGAAAACTTACCTCAGTCTTTTCATCATAAACGTATTTGGAAAGACAGTTTTTGCTGCTTAGTTAAGGCCGACAACCCTATTATTGAAAACTTTAGCCTCGACAGCTACTTAAAAGCGCGCCATATATGGGTGAGTAAAACAGGTTTTGGTGTAGGCGTGGGCATGGACCCTAAAGATGTGCAAAAACTTGGTTGGGTTGACGAAGCACTTGCCCACTTTGGTAAACATCGTAACATTGCCACTTTTACGCGTAACTACCATGTAGCGATTCATTTAGCTAAAGAGAAAAATTTGATTGCGACCCTTCCTTCAAAAGCCGCAAATATATACTTAGATGATCCGGGGCTTAAAATTTTAGAGCCACCGTTTCCAATTCCTCCTTTTGAGCTTGATATGATTTGGAGCCCACTGTTACATCGCGATGCGAGCCACATCTGGTTACGCCAAAAAGTAGCTGAAGTAGCTGAAGAGCTAAAATAACTTTATTACACAATATAATGTAAAAATTGCTAGGTTAATACTTTCCTCATTAACTTAGCCCCTTTCTGAAATAAAATTAAACTAATAAAATCAAACAACTACATAAAAATAAAAACGTGGAACATACATTGCTTTTATTAAATTGAACTATACATTCATTTAATAAAAGAGGTCATTATGAACACCCATCAAGGATCAGAAGTAAATCATATTACTGACATCATTCAAGTTATGAACAGCGGCATCGACTTTTATCAAAAAGCACAGGAAAAAGTTGAAGACCCTGCTATTGGCGCACTTTTTCAGCGTATGATAGATGCCCGAAAAGTGAGTGTTGAGCGCTTGCAGCCATATGCAATTAATGAAAAAGGCGAACGCGAAGATGGTTCATCTTTCGCAGTTGAAGCACGACGTGCATACACAGCCTTACTTACTACATTCACCTCACATAACGACAGCACGTATGTAAAAGAGCTTGAAGAAGTAGAAGATAAAACGCTTGTAGAAATTAAAGCCGCTATGGATAAACCACAACCGGCTGATTGCGAAGCTGCACTGGCTAAAACATTATTAACAATGCAAAGCTGCCATGCAGAAATGAGCCGTATGCAAAAGCATTAAGCTTACATAACGCATAAATAGAACCCAGCCTAGCGCTGGGTTTTTTATTGGCTCTAATACCAACCTGCATAGATATTTAAGCAATTTAACGAATTAAATTACACTATACGATGTTAAATAGACCCCATATATAAGCAAATTGGTATAAACACCACCTTATTTCGCCACATTTTAAATACATAATGAATACAAATATTTAATGTTATTAGAATGTTTATTTAACCACGCTTTATTTTTGCTGTGCTAATTTTGTTAGTAGGTACCTAAAACCTTGCTGTGGCGCCGCAGCATTTAATTAAAAATAAGGTCCAATATGAAAAGTAAACTAACTAAACTGCAAAATAATGCTGATGTAGATATGACCCCGATGTTAGACATAGTGTTCATATTGCTAATTTTCTTTATTGTAACTACATCTTTTGTAAAACCTGTGGCTATTGAATTAAACCGACCACTCGACAACCCTCAAATAGATAAGCCTGTTAAAAATGCTTTATTTAGAATTGATGAAAGTAACGGAGTATATTTTTCAGGGAGGTTAATTGATTTAGAGCAAGTTGCGACTAATTTAGCGATGTTCGCGGCTAAATATGAAATAAGTTCGGTACTTATAACCGCAGACGAAAACAGTACACATAATACTTTAATGAGTGTAATGAATAATATTAAGCAATACGATGATTATTCAATAAGTTTGATTTCTAAATAAAACAGCCCAAGATAAAACCAAAAAAAGGGCCTTACGGCCCTTTGAGTTAAATAACGAAAGGGAGGTTATTAATTAAAAACGGTATTCTGCACCTACGTAGTAGTAAGCACCGTTAAATCCAAATGGAGCCGAACGACGTGAGTAGTCAAACACACCTGAGCTACTTATTACTGTATTGCCACTAGCATCCACAATAGTACCTGAGCGAGAGTTACCTATTTCGTTTTTATCTGGGTAAACATCAAACAAGTTATTTGCACCAATGTTTACCGACAAATCTTCAGTAACGAAGTAGTTAACTTTAACGTCAGTTAAAATTTCTGCGCCATACGTTTGACGACCACCATCTTCTACTGTGTACTCACCAAAGCGATTAAGTGACAGGTTAACTGTCCAATCGTCACGTTGATAAAGCGCACTTAAGTTAATACGATCCTCTGGTTGCCACTCTTCAATAATAGAGATGTCTTCCGCTGAAAATATATCGTCTACGTTTACTGTCTCAAGGCTTGAGCCAGCAGGCGAAAATAACGATACAACATCTGTTTTAGTAAAGTTAGCTGCAAGTGTAAAATCAAGCGTGCCGCCTAAACCTTCAGTGTTCCACGTTGCTACAAAATCAACACCACGAGTTTCTGTATCAGCACCATTTAAGAAGAACTGACCTACGCCAGCACCCGCACTATTTAGTGCAGCATCAAGGCTTGTAGATAAACCTTTACCTAAGCGGTCACTAATTACAATACGGTCGTCAATATCAATTGAGTAGTAATCAACGGTTACATTAATATTATCTGTAACGTTATATACAATACCTAAACTACGGTTTTGTGATTTTTCTTCTTTAAGCTTTGGAATACCTAAGCTTTGCGCAAGTGTTGAATCATTTCTAAATGTACCAACCTCTTCTGCAACTAAATTACCATTAGTACCAACAACAAATTGCGTACTTACGTTATTAAAGTAAAGCTGCTGCATTGAAGGCGCTCTAAAACCTGAGCTTAATGCACCACGTAGTGAAATATCGTCGGTTACAGACCAGTTACCAGCAAGCTTAAAGTTTACTGTATCACCAAAGCCTTTGTAGTTATCGTAGCGAAGTGCACCCGATAAAATTACATCTTCAATCACATAAGATTCTGCATCTATGTAAAATGAAATTACATCACGCGATTCATCAACTGATGACGCAGGAGCTGAACCACCAAAACCTTGTGAACCACCTGATGCATCTTCAGAGCCAACACCACCACTTAAGCCGTTGTAAATACTTACACCGTTGGTTGTATCGTAATCGCGGTATGCGTACTCATTACCTTCTAAAATGCGATATTCGTCAGTACGGATTTCTGCACCCATTGCTAAAGAATAATCATCAAAGTTTTGCGTAAAATCAATATTGATTGTTTGCAGTGATAATTCCATGCCGTAAGCGTACGCTTCACGTGGGATAGTTGTACGAATATCAGCAGCACTTAAACCTTGGTCATAACGTAAAAAGTTAGCGTATGAGGCATTGATAGTGTCACTTGTCGTGTAATCAATGCTGTTTTCACCATAGGTGTAAGATAAATCAAGGCTTGCATCGTTATCAAACTCAGTTTTATAACCAAAGTTGTACGAGATATCGTCGATAGTTGTATTAATTTTTGGTAAGAAACCTAATGGAATCGTCGCATCGTTATCTTGTAGTACTGGGTTACCACCTGCATTTGCATTATGACGGAAAAATGCAGCCGACTCATTTTCACGTGTTGAGTAAGTAATAAAGCCGTAAAGCTCGCCATCACCTAACTCGTAACCGGTATTAATTGTTAAACCAAATTGCTGAGAATCAGCATCACCAATTCTAAAAGTATCACGATCGGCTGTCAGCTCACGCGGATCGCCAGCAAGTAAAGTGCCGTCACTTAGTTCTGTACAACCATAAAACTGACAAGAGCCATGTAAACCAGCACGGTTAGTCGGTGCACGGTCACGGTAATTGATAGTTGTATTTAAATAACCGTCATCACCTAGCGCAAAGCCTTTATTAAAATCAAGGTTAATGGTTTCGCCATCGCCTTCAGAATATTGACCGTAGTTAATAGCCGCTTTGCCACCTTCGCTACCATCTTTAAGCACAATATTAATAACACCTGCAATTGCATCAGAACCATACTGAGCAGCAGCGCCATCACGTAATACTTCAATGCGTTTAATTGCAGAAGCTGGAATTGCATTCATGTCAGTACCTGCGGTACCACGCCCAACAGAGCCATTAATATGAATAATACTTGCTTGGTGACGACGTTTGCCGTTAATTAACACCAATGTTTGATCGGGGCCCAAACCGCGAAGTGTCGCAGGTCTTAAAGCATCAGTACCGTCACTAATTGCAGAGCTTGAAAAGTTAAATGAAGGGGCGATAGACTGTAGCATACGACCAACTTCTGTTTGGCCTGTATTTTCAAGCGCTTCTGCACTTAAGATATCTACTGGAACGGGTAAATCTTCAACTGAACGTCCTGCTACACGGCTACCGACAATAGCAATTTTTTCAATTTTTTCTTGAGCGACTTCTTCTGCTGCGTTTACACCTTGCGAATTTACTGCAAGTAAAGCTGGTAATACTGCTGCACTGACCGCTGAAAGCTTCATCATGTTGTTATCATTCCTGTTGATTTGTTTGAGTTTTATACTCAGTAAACCATTTTGATCAACAACCGCATCGAGCTCAGTCCCACCTAATAATGCCTCTAGAGCATCTAGCTGAGTGTAAAATCCATAAACTGAATTTGCGTCATACTGCTTTGCCAACTCATAAGAAAACACCACGGTTTGCTCTGTTTGTTTAGCATATTCAATTAAGGCTTTGTCTGCTCGCTGCGCTTTTATATCAAATTGCACCATTTGCCCAGTGGTTTGAGTTGCTGCTTGTACACTCAAGCTAAAAATAGCCGGTACAAGCACACTAAATCCACTCAATAAATGCGTTTGGTTACTGCGCAACTTATATAAACAGCTGACAAACAAAAATCCTCTATGGTTTTGTTTCTTTTTTTTAATGTTTTTTTTACGTTCAATCTTTATTGATGCAACTTTATCTAACATTAGTTTGATTTGCATAACGTCTACTTATGATTCTGTATGGTGTTTTAGCGTTACTACATGCTCACCTAAACGCTCATGATCAATCGAAAAATTAGTTTGTAAACTTTCTAGTAAACCTTCAACGTCACCCGCTTTAAATACCCCAGCTACTTTAATACTGGCAAGCTCGGCTGATGAAAGTTCAAAACGTGTTGCGGTATAGCGACTTACTTCATTTAAAGCATCGCTTAACTCTTCTCCATTAAAAATAAGCATGCCATTTTGCCATGCCAAATCGCGTTGTACGTCGTTCATTGAAAGCTGGGTAATTGGCTTTGTAACACTCTGCTCTATAATTACTTTTTCGCCTGAGGTAACAATATTGGCATTAATTTGACGAATTTTTTGCGTGCTGTTATCTGCAAGCTGATAATCTTTAAAGTCATTTGCATCAACCGCTACACTAGGGTCGGTGATCATCACTTTGCCTTCGGTAACAACAAGCTCTAAATCTGATGAGGTATTACGCTGTACATTAAACACGGTACCGAGTGCGGTAAAGCTTTTGTCGCCGGCCATAACACTAAACGGACGCGTGGCATCTTTTGCTACATTAAAACGCCCTTCTCCTCGACTAAGTAACAACTGCCTGCGGCCTTTGCTATAAGCAACTTCTAGTAAGCTATTAGTATTAAGCTGCACTATAGTGCCGTCAGGCAATACATAGGTTGCTTGCTCGCCTACTTTTGTTTTGTAAATTTTAGTGTAGTTAACTTTTGCAAGCTCTTGGTTATAGCCGTTTTCTAAATTAATTAATAAGTAGCTGCATACCATTAGTGCTGCAAATAAACTCGCTGCAATTGAGTAAGAAAACATCCACTTATTTTTTGATGCTTTAGTATTGTTACGCTGAGGAAATAAATGACTTAATTCATTTAATACCGAAAGCTCATCCCAAAGCTGAGCAAGCTCGTATATAGAGTCTTGATGGGCGATGCTTTGCATCATCCATAATTTAAATTGCTCTTTTTCATCATCAGTTAAACCACGATCAATCGCGCTTATCCAATCACATGACTTTTCTAAAATTAAATCTTTTGAATTAAATTGATGAACATTACTCATTCTGCGACCCTCTTAACTGATATAGGGTGTGCTTGAGCTTTAGGGTTTGTTTGAGGGCTTTGCTCATGTTCACGCATGTACAACATGGTTTGTAACAATCCTTTGGCAATGTGTTTTTCAACAGTGCTTTGGCTTAACTGCATTTGGTCTGCGATCTCTTTTTGGCTCATGCCGTAAACTTTTTTTAATATAAAGCATTTACGAATCGATGAGCTTAGTTGCTCAGTAGCTCTACAAAAAAGTAAAAAGCGCTCTTTAGATGTATATTCATCTTCAAGCTTCATTGATTTGAGTAATACGGGTAATTCGTTATCATTTTCTAACGAATCATTAAATTTGTTGTCCCACTTAGCTATATGGTTAAGTGCTAGGTGTTTTGCTGTTTTAAGCATGTAACTGCGGGTAAACTGTATATCTTGCTTTAAATCAGCTTCGTAGCTTTTTACAAAAGTTTCTTGCACAATATCTTCTACATCGTCGGGTTGAACAATGCGCGATACAAAACGTTTGAGCTGTTTAGATATATCAACAAATGTTGACGTGAATTTTACTTTTTTCGTCATCCTTAACATCCACCTGTTGTTATTTTTATTACTAGGGCGTGTTGGCCTTTCGTGGTTGAATTTGCAGCAGTACGTTTGGTATTTAGGCAAGGCAGAGCCTATCTATTGTGGTTACTCCCCATAAATAGGTGATAACGCAGCATAAATGCCAAACATGCGCTGCCCTTTGAGCTCGATCTAGGGACGATTAACTCTTTGTTGCTCGGTTTTGACTTAGCCCGCTAGGTTACAAACCTAGCGCCGCGATTAAATCGTACCTAGATTGAACAAATTTCAATCCACAAAGGTCAACACGCCCCATTAGATTACGAGTTTTTGATATAAAAACAAGCTCAAATGTTAATTCTGGGTTATTTAAATGGATAGGAAGATAAATGAGTAAATTTTTAGATTATATCCGACTTAGTTTCTTTGCATTCGGTTTACTACTTGGAGTGCAAATCCCTGCATTTGTAAGCGATTTTGGCCAAGCATTATCAGCCCAATTAATTGAAGCTAATAATGCCATTGCGCCTTTTAAAAGCGATGCAGCTAAGTATTTTAATAATGATTTAAGTAAGCTAATTAAACACTATAAAAATATTGATGATGGGATTGTGAATAAAGGTGCAAGTAATATCAGTACACTTTACACACGACAACAAGACTTACAAATCGCTGTAAATAGGTTTGCGCAATCTCCATATATTTTTACTATGATCAGTGGCATGAGCGATGTAAAGCAACAAGTGTGGCAACGCTTTGAAGGTCAAATCATTTTAAAAAAAGACTCTATTATAGCCGCCATTGTTGCAGCTATTATAGTTGCCTTACTTGCCGAGCTTACTGGTTATTTGTTTTTAACTGGAGTAAAACGCTCATTTAAACGCTTATTCGCAGCTCAAAAATAGTGATTTCATAAAGTCATAAAATACATCGGTTTTGCGGGTAGTTAAGCTATTTTGCGGACGCAAAAACCAAACTGGTGCATCATCTTGTGCCATTACACCGGGCATAACTTCAACTAAAATGCCATTTTTAATATCTTCATGAATAGCTATCATTGATTTAATTGCAATGCCATGACCTGCAATGGCTGCTTGAGTCATATTGTCGGAATTAGAAATAGTAAAGCGTGTTCTTGCATTAAAAGTATGTGTTTTACCTTGTTCATCAAAAAGCTTTAATTGGCGCTGCCACGGCAGGCAAACCCAATAGTGTTCGCTCAATTGAGCTAAGCTTTTAGGCATGCCATATTTTTTTATGTAGCTAGGAGCTGCGCAAAGTATACGTTTGTTGTTTACTATTTTTCGTGACAGTAAACCGGAATCATTTAATTGTCCTACACGAATTGCCACATCTTGTGCGTCATCAACCACATTTACAAAATGATCAGTAATTAAAAAATCAAGTTTTAGTTCAGGATAGGCCTGCTCTAACTCATTAAGTCTTGGCATTACGTATTTTGAAAAAATCCAAGGGGGCATAGTCACGCGTAATAAACCACTCACAGATGAACTACGCGCACCAATACTATGCTCAGCGTCGTGCAGCGCCTCCATTATAGCGCCAACTCGCGTATAAAATATTTCACCTGCGGGAGATAACCGTACTCGTCGGCTATCTCTAAAAACAAGTACTGTTGCAAGCTCACGTTCTAATTTACTTAAGCGATGGCTTACCGTTGCAGGCGATAAACGCTGCTCACGCGCAGCAGCAAGCACCCCTTTATTTTCAACTACTGCTATAAATGTTTCTAGGTCGCTTAAATTATACATAAAGATGCCATTGTGCACTTTTCAATGTTTAACATTTTCGAATGAAGCTTTCAGTTTTGCAATGTTTATTTAAATATGTAAAACACTATAATTGCAAATAGTCTAATTATTGAGGTTCAATCATGAGTTTAAAAGCGCAAATAGATGCCTATAACGTACAAAAAGATGCCAAGTTACCGGCTGACGTTTTAGCATTAATGAACACTACAAACGAAGAACTTATTGCACAGCATATTAAAGACAATGCGTTGCAAATTGGTCAAAAAGTAGAAAACTTTAGCCTAGCCAATCATAAAGGCGAAAACATTGACCTTGCGGATTTATTAAAAAAAGGCCCGGTAATTATTAGCTTTTATCGTGGTGGCTGGTGCCCATATTGTAATTTAGAGCTAAAAGCACTTAATGACTACTTACCGCAATTTAAAACTCAAAGTGCTCAGTTAGTCGCAATATCACCACAACTGCCTGATGAAACTCTCTCAACTGCACAAAAAAACGCCCTTGAGTTTGATGTGCTTTCAGATGTTAGTAATAAAGTAGCTGAGCAATTTGGTTTATTGTTTACACTTGATGAGCGTATTCAAGCGTTGTACACACAATTTGGTATTGATTTTGAACACTACTATGGCGATAAAAGCTTTAAATTGCCGCTACCGGCTACTTATGTGATAAACCAAGAAGGTGTTATTACATACGCATTTTTAAACGAAGACTACACCCTACGCGCAGAACCTACTGATGTTATGGCAGCACTTGAATCGGAGAATAACTAATGTCTATTTTAAAATCGTTAAAAACACTTACTCTTTCACTACTTGTAGGCACAAGCCTTGTATCTGGTTATGCAGTCGCTGATGAACCAAAAGAACAAACAAAGCCCAAAGTGCTTATTTTTGATGTAAACGAAACCCTACTTGATTTAACGTCAATGCGTACCTCTATTGGTAAAGCACTAGGCGGACGTGAAGATTTATTACCACTGTGGTTTTCAACTATGTTGCACCATTCATTAGTAGATACAGTAAGCGGTAGTTATCACGACTTTGGGCAAATCGGTGTGGCGTCACTCCTTATGGTTGCTCAAAACAACAATATTGATATTACTAGTGAACAAGCTAAAACAGCTATTGTTACGCCTCTTTTAACTCTTCCTCCACACAGCGATGTTAAAGAAGGACTGGCAAAACTTAGAGCACAGGGCTATAAATTAGTAAGCCTTACAAATTCTTCAAACAAAGGTGTAAAGGCACAGTTTGAAAGCGCTGGTTTAATGTCTTACTTTGATGCACGTTACAGCATTGAAGATATTAAAATTTACAAACCAGACTTACGTGCTTATGAATGGGTACTTAAAAAGCTAAATGTAGCACCAAATGAAGCAATGATGGTTGCAGCCCATGGCTGGGATGTTGCTGGCGCAAAAGAAGCGGGTTTACAAACCACTTTCATTGCACGCCCAGGTAAAGCACTTTATCCATTAGCTAAAAAACCAGATCACGTTGTGAAAGATTTACATGAATTAGCCGCTCTACTTAAATAAGTATGCGCTGATGAATCAATACCCAAGCGGCCAATGTTAGGATGACATTGGCCGCTTTTTTATAACTACCCCTAAATATGTCTTAGTGTATTTATTTTCATAATCAGTATGTTAAAAATTGAATGTAAACAAAGCATTTAGCCCACTATGAGTTATTTTATCTGCTAGCAATTTAGTACTCACAACGCTACTATTAAATAAATACGTGGTGGAGAACATAATGAATAGTGAAAGATTAGGTGAGTTTGAGCAGTACTTTCAAATTAATGAAAGTATAAGAGTGAATTTATTCGCCGTATCGAACGGACAAGTTCCTAAATCGCAGCTTGAGCTAGAAGACGATATCCCCCCACTATTTAGATTAGCAAATGAAGTAAGTGAACTTGAGCAAAGCTCGTTACGACCACTGCGTAACTTGGGCGATATAGCACAAGAGCTAGCTACATTTTTACAAGCGCAGTCACGTAAAATAGATTTAATAATGAGCCATATTTTGGCCTCAGAACAAGTCCAAGATAATGCAATACAATGTGATAGCTACGGCGGTGGCGGTATTCGCTTTACATCACCCGAAGTACACTCAATTGGCCAAGCATTTAGAACAAAACTGTTTTTGCACCACGAAGCCTCTGCGGTTTATTGTTACACCGAAGTTGTGGCAGTAGAAAAACAAGATAGCGAACATTATCAATACACCATGCTCTTTACCGCAATTAGAACCACTGACCAAGAACTTATTGTTAGAGCAAGTTTACATGCTCAAACCCGCCAACTTAAAAAACGTCAAGAACTTGATCAAAACCAAGCCGATCTAAACAGTGATAATTAGCTGACATCTTTATGTAAAATGCTAAACTAGCGTCATCTTAATTAGTATATAAAATTCATGAACTTTAGACTTTTACCAGAATGGGCCGAGCAAGACGCTGTTATGCTTACATGGCCTCATAAAGACACAGATTGGGCTGATAATTTAGCACGTGTAGAACCTGTATATATTGAGCTTGCTAAGCATATAACAACGCAGCAACAGCTTGTTATTGTGGCGCATAATAGTGCCTTAAAAATGCATATTACAGCATTGCTAAATATCGCTAACATCTCTCTTAATCGTGTTCATTTTGTAGTAACGCCTACCAACGATACCTGGGCGCGCGATCATGGCCCGCTTACTTGCGCCGCTATTGATTCACCAGAGCAACTAAAAGTATATGATTTTACTTTTAATGGTTGGGGCAATAAATTTGAAAGCGCATTAGACAATCAAATTAATCGTACTTTGGTAAAAGAGCTAAGTAGCACAAACAACCAATATCAAGCGCTCGATATGGTACTTGAAGGTGGCGGTATTGAAATAAACGAGCATGGTGTGTTGCTAACAACCAGCGAATGTTTGCTTAACAAAAACCGTAACCCAGATTTAAACCCTGCTGACATAGAAGTACTTTTAAAAGAGCACTTGGGAGCAACACGTTTTTTATGGGTTGATCATGGCTATTTAGCGGGTGATGACACCGACAGCCACATTGATACCTTAGTGCGCTTTGCTCCAAATAATACCCTTGTATATGTACAGTGTGACGATAAAACTGATGAACACTTTAGCGCACTTGGTGCAATGGAAAAACAACTAAAAACCTTTAAAACTGCCGATAACACCCCATATAACTTAATTGAGTTACCGTGGCCAAAAGCCGCTTATGACGATGAGCAAACACGCTTACCGGCTACCTACGCTAACTACTTAATTATTAATAATGCTGTGCTTGTGCCAACGTATAATGATGCCAATGATGAACGTGCTCTTGCACAAGTTCAAAAAGCATACCCACAACACACTATTATTGGCGTTAATTGCCAACCAATAATTGAACAATTTGGCAGCCTGCACTGTATTACAATGCAATTACCTCGTGGATTTTTAGTTGGAGCAGCACAATGACAAGCCCTGCAAAATTAACCGTTGCATTAGTGCAACAAAGCAATACCGATAACGCTCAGCACAATATGGCAAAATCAATGAGTGCCATTCGTGAAGCCGCTCAAAAAGGTGCAAAACTGGTTGTACTTCAAGAGCTACACCGAAGCCTCTATTTTTGCCAAACCGAAAATGTTGACGTATTTGATTTAGCCGAAACCATTCCAGGCCCTAGCAGTAACGCCTTAGGTGAGCTTGCTAAAGAGCTAAGCATTGTTATTGTGGCCTCTTTATTTGAAAAACGCGCTACGGGCCTTTATCACAACACTGCGGTTGTATTAGAACAAGATGGCAGTATTGCGGGTAAATACCGCAAAATGCATATTCCTGATGACCCTGGTTTTTACGAAAAATTCTACTTTACCCCAGGTGATATCGGTTTTGAGCCTATTCAAACCTCGGTGGGTAAATTAGGCGTGCTAGTATGTTGGGATCAATGGTTTCCTGAAGCTGCGCGTTTAATGGCAATGGCAGGCGCTGAGGTGTTAATTTACCCAACCGCTATTGGTTGGGATCCTAACGACGACATTGCTGAGCAAACTCGTCAAAAAGATGCGTGGGTTATTAGTCAGCGTGCCCATGCTGTTGCCAATGGTGTACCGGTAATTAGCTGTAACCGTGTCGGCCATGAAAGTGACCCAAGTGCGCAAAGCGATGGTATTGCGTTTTGGGGGAATTCGTTCATTGCAGGCCCACAAGGTGAATTATTAGCAGAGGCTAATAATACTGATGAGCAAATTTTAGTTGTTGAAATTGATCAAAAACGCTCAGAAAACGTAAGACGTATCTGGCCGTTCTTGCGTGACCGTAGAATTGATCACTATAAAGACCTAACAAAAATATACCGAGACTAAGAAATCTTAACTCAAGATGGCTCTTACTTGCTAAGAGCCAACTATAAATGGAGTAATAAATGGCGTTTGAGCAATGGGCAGCCTTGCCTTGGGTAAAATCTCAAAAAGATAAAATTCAATGGGGCCAGCTAAGCGGAAGTGGTTTAAGTATTGCCATTGCTGAAGGCGTTAAACAACAAGACAACTTAGTCTTGATTGTTACTCCTGATACACCAAGCGCACTACGCCTTGAAACAGAATTAGAATATTTATTACCCGATAACCCAGTAATGGTATTTCCTGATTGGGAAACTCTGCCATACGATCACTTTTCTCCCCATCAAGATATTATTTCAGCCCGTTTAGCCACTTTAAACACCTTAAAAAAAGAACAACAAAGTGTGTTAATTGTGCCTGTATCTACCTTAATGTTGCGCACAGCCCCGGCCTCGTTTATTTACGGTTCAACAATAAACTTTAAAGTGGGCGACAAACTAGACACTCATAACTTTCGTGACAATTTAGAGCAAGCCGGTTATTTAAATGTTCAACAAGTAATGGAGCACGGCGAATACGCTATACGCGGCTCTATCGTTGACTTATACCCAATGGGTAGCCCGCATCCATTTAGACTCGATTTTTTTGATGACGAACTCGACACAATTCGCTTATTTGATGTAGAAACGCAGCGTTCTGATGAAAAAGTAGATAAAATTGAGCTACTTCCAGCGCATGAATTTCCTACTAACGACGCTGATATTGAACGTTTTAGAATAAGCTACCGCGAAAAATTTGGTGCAAGCTCGCAGCAAGATTCAGTATACATGCAAGTAAGCAAAGGTAACTGGCCTGCCGGTATCGAATACTACATGCCGTTGTTTTTTGAAAAGCTAGCGACTATTTTTGACTACCTGCCAGATACAACAACTGTTATGCAGCTGGGTGATTTAGAGCACGCGGCAGATAACTTTTGGCACGATGTAAATGTACGCTATGAGAACCGCAGAGTTGACCCACTTCGTCCATTACTTGAACCCAATGCGCTTTATCAGCCTATTGAAGAGCTGTTTTCTAATTTAGGCAATTTTGCACGTATTCGTTTATCTCTTGCAAAGCTTGGTACTAAAGCGGGCAATAAAAACTTAAGCGTTAGCGAGCTGCCTGCTATTCGAATTGATCATAAGCAGCATGAACCTTATGCCGCGTTTATAAATTATGTAGCAGAGCAAAAAAAGAAAAAAGGCCGCATATTACTCAGTGTTGAATCCGATGGTCGTCGCGAATCATTACTGAGCATTTTAAAACCAAGCGGTTTAAAATTTAAAGAATTTGAAACACTCGAACAATTTACAAAAAGCGCGAGTGATGTGGGTTTAATAGTAAGCCCGCTTGAGCAAAGTGTGGTACTTGGTACTAAGCCCAGCCTTTCTATTATTACCGAGCAAGAACTGCTTGGCATTAAAGTATCTCAGCGTAGACGCCGCAAGCACAAGTACGAAGCCAGCCAAGATGCACTAATCCGTAACTTAGCCGAGCTTAAGGAAGGTCAACCTGTTGTGCATCTCGATCATGGTGTTGGGCGTTACCAAGGTTTGCAAACAATTGATGCTGCAGGTGTAGTTACTGAGTTTGTTACGATTACTTACGCAAGTGAAGCTAAATTGTACGTGCCAGTATCTGCATTGCATATGCTGAGTCGTTACTCTGGTGGTGAAGAAGCCAGCGCCCCGCTGCATAAGCTTGGCTCAGATGCATGGGAAAAAGCAAAAAAACGTGCGGCTGAAAAAGTTCGCGATGTAGCAGCCGAATTACTCGACATTTATGCACAGCGCCAAGCAAAACCCGGTAATAAGTTTACTCTAGACGCCCCTGCATATCGCCAATTTAGCGATAGCTTCCCGTTTGAAGAAACTGACGATCAGCGCAACGCCATAGAAGCGGTGTTAGGTGATATGCAATCAAAGCAAGCCATGGACCGCTTAGTGTGTGGTGACGTAGGCTTTGGTAAAACAGAAGTGGCCATGCGCGCTGCTTTTGTAGCGGTTAACGATGATAAACAGGTAGCCATTTTAGTGCCTACCACCTTACTGGCTCAGCAGCACTTTGAAAACTTTAAAGACCGCTTTGCTGATTTTCCTATTGAAGTAGGTGTACTTTCGCGCTTTAACTCCACTAAAGAGCAAAAAGACACGCTTGAGAAAATGGCAAACGGTAAGCTCGATATAGTTATTGGCACACATAAACTTATTCAGCATGACATTAAATTTAACGATTTAGGCTTACTCATTGTTGATGAAGAGCATCGCTTTGGTGTTCGCCAAAAAGAGAAAATTAAAGCCCTGCGTGCCGATGTAGACATACTCACACTAACTGCAACGCCAATACCGCGTACACTTAACATGGCCATGAGCGGAATGCGCGATTTATCAATAATCGCAACGCCACCGGCTAAACGTTTAGCGGTAAAAACCTTTGTACGCCAACGCGATGTAGAACTAATACGCGAAGCTGTACTACGTGAAATTAAACGTGGTGGCCAAGTTTACTTTTTGCATAACAATGTGGAAACTATTGACCGTGTTGCGCAAGAAATTAGTGAATGGGTCCCTGAAGCAAGCGTCACCTCAGCCCATGGTCAAATGCGCGAGCAAGAGCTTGAGCAAATAATGACTGACTTTTATCATCAAAAATACAACGTGCTGGTATGTACCACGATTATCGAGACCGGTATTGATGTACCGACAGCCAACACCATTATTATGGATAGAGCCGATAAACTTGGCCTTGCGCAATTACACCAATTACGTGGACGAGTTGGTCGAAGCCATCATCAAGCGTATGCCTATTTACTCACAGGTGACCCTAAAGCACTCTCTAAAGACGCGAGTAAACGCTTACAAGCAATCGAATCATTGGAAGATTTAGGCGCGGGTTTTGCCCTTGCTACACACGATTTAGAAATTCGTGGCGCTGGTGAGTTACTTGGCGACGATCAATCAGGTCAAATGCAAACAATCGGCTTTAGTTTATATATGGAAATGCTTGAGCAAGCCGTAAATGCGCTACGTGAAGGAAAAGAGCCAACGCTTGAAAATCTACTTAAAAAACAAACCGAAGTAGATTTAAAACTGGCTGCACTATTACCTGATGATTACATACACGATGTTAATGCACGCCTAGGTATGTACAAGCGAGTTGCTAGTTGTGCTAACCTTGATGATATGGATGAACTACAGGTAGAACTTATAGACCGCTTTGGTTTACTGCCTGATGCCGCTAAAAACCTATTTAGCCTACAATTATTAAAAATGCAGGCAAGTAATTTAGGGATAACAAAAATTGAGGCAAATCCAAAAGGTGGTTACTTTGAGTTTAGCCAAGATACTAAGGTTAACCCTAGCTTCATCATTGGTTTGATACAAAGTGCGCCTAAGGTGTACAAAATGGATGGCGCAAATAAACTGCGCTTTGCAATTAGTGAAGCTAACGCTCGCGAACGCTTAAAAATGGTCACTGCAATGATTGCAGATTTCGAAAAAAAGGTTAGCCATTAATGTTGCTAAAAAAATCGCTAGTTATTTTATGCTGCTTGTTTAGCAGCACTGCATTTGCAGAACGCTGGTTTGAGGTTGAGGTGCTTGTATTTAAGCAGCGCCCTGCTCCGTATTTGCAAGAAGATTTTACACTTAAGCACAAAGCTATTGAGGATAAAAACTCTCTAGATTTAATGACCCCTCTTTATACAGAGCAAGCAATGCAAGCATGTATAGATGGTGATGAGCGTTTTCAAAAACGCTCTTTTACCGACTCATTAGTTAATTCAAACCCACAATCGGGTGTATGCGGTGACAGTACAAACTACCTACAAAGCTACGATGAGCTACCTATAACACCTCTAGCACCCGCTAAAGATGATATGCAGCAAACTTATTTATTAGCGCCAGAACAACTGCAATTTAAAGCGCAGTACCGACAGCTAGATCGCAAAGGATTAACACCTATTCTACATACTGGCTGGCGCTTTGAAGGCGCAAGTAAATCGCGTGCTCCAAGTATGCATTTAATAGCAGGTAAACACCTTAAAAGTGATTCCAACGTAACCCCTAGCTATTCAAATCCTGATTTTGTAAGTTTATTAAACTCACAACCTGAACTGTTTAACGACCCAAACCAATCAAAAGCAGAATGGGAACTAGACGGTTTATTTAAAATACACTTACGACATTATTTATACATTACAGCTAATTTTGATATTAGCCAAAAACTAGAAAATGGCGATATAGAGTCAGCCCGCTTTTCTCAGTTTAGACGTGTAATAAGTGGTGAAGTACATTACTTTGACCACCCACGAATGGGCATGATCGTCCAAATCAGAAAATTCAAACATTAATACTAAGTAGGATATAACAATGAAAAAACTCCTTATCATCGCAGCTACACTAAGCCTTGCGGCTTGTTCTAAGGTAAGTCTTGAGAGTTACGAAAAAATCAAAGTAGGTATGGACAAGACTGAAGTTGAAACCATTTTGGGAAGTGCAGATAATTGTGTTGAAAAAACACTGCATACTAATTGTGTGTGGGGCGACGAAGCAAAAAATATCGAGATCACGCTAGTATCAAACAAAGTAACTTTATATAGTAAACATGGTTTAGCTAATAAATAAATTTAAAAAAGGGACTGATTTTATCAGTCCCTTTTTTAATTACTAAAATTCATTTTTTGGAGTAGATAAGCTCAATATTAACGATTTTACTACGATTTAACGTTATTTTATAACGTTGGTAGAGTGTTCTATCTTCCTCAGTTAGCACAAGCACCATGTTAAGTTGATAGCGCCGTTCAACCGCCTGCTTAGAAATTTTATTACTATCTAAATGATATAACTTCCCTTCACCACGCTTTAAATAACGCGCAAATGGTGCAAGACTAAATTGCAGTGTTTGTTGCAGTGTATCGTAACCGGGTAAAAATTCTTTTGCACTAACACGTGTCTCACTTGCAAAGTGTAACCACTGCGCGGCTTGTTTATTTTGCTGACGACGCTTTGAAAAAATAGATCTAACTTCTTTAGGTATTTTTTTAAAGCGTGTGTATTCAAGCCAAATTAGCTGACTCGCTACTTTGTCTTTGGTAATACTATTTTTAAAACTAAATCGCCACTTAGGTCGCCCTTGTACAATAGCTCGCCAGATCATACGTGTAATGTCTTCTTTAAATATTTCACGTAGCCCGTAAATAACCCCTAAAATTAAAATAAGCGTCGCGGTGACTTCAGTAAACGTTGAGCGGGCATTAAGTATCACAACCATCACAAATGCCATGATAACAGCTGTTACAGTGCCTTTAACTAATCGTTTAAGGTAGCTGTTAAGAAAACGCGTTTGGCGCTGTAATATAACGCCATGCTCAATTAAACGTTGTAACAAGCGCATTTTATTTGTTATTCGATTTGCGTCTTGCATGGTGGTTTCAGAATTGTAGCTTTTCTCTGCTCGGTACGTATTTTCGTTTTTACAAAACTGCAGTAAATCGTTACGCTCTTTTGCATAATCGCTACTACGTGGGCCTTCATCTAAAAGCTTTAAAAATGATTGCTCGACATGCCAACTTAAATAGTTGTCAGCATTGGTAAAAAATGGAAGTAGTTTTTCGTCATCTGGCGTGTAGCGACGCAGCTTTTTTAAAAGCCCTTCACTTTGTTCATATACTTCGTTAGCGCGTTTATAAAAGTCTTCTGCTTCATCAATTTTTAACGCGTCTTTAATGTCGGCATCAAGGGCTAAACGCACTTGGTAACAAAATAAATTAAGGTTTTGACGGTAATCTTGCTGCTCACCTTTGTTTTTACTAACAAAACGGCTTCGTACTAATGGCAAGTGTATATTGTTAGCGTTGTAGGCTAAATGTGATTTAAAGTGGTTATTAAAGTAAGATTCTTCGGTAAGCGTTTGCGGATTAATCCCCATTTCATTAGGGATAGAAAAATACAGATCTATGCGCTGTTCAGAACGAGGAGTTAGCTCTGGTTCAATGACAAAAGATAAGTTTTCATCTTGTTTTAACAATCAGTTCTCCTTCTAAAATATCTTTTTAGTGTACTTGTCTCCTTTGTTTTGTTCAATAAAAAAGGCTCAGTAAATACTGAGCCTTAATACGATTAATGTGCTAGTTAAAACTTGTAGTTTACACTTGCAAAAACACGTGAACCAATTACATCATAAACTTCTGGAACAGTACCCATATCGTTACCACCTAATACTTTCTCAGGCTCTTTATCGAAAATGTTGTTCATGCCACCAGTAAATCGTAATGCATCATTCAAGTTGTAGCTCATTGAAATATCGTGGTAAATAACGTTGTCAGTACTAAAGTTTTCACCGTAGTAGTCACCATCCATTCCACGAAGGAATCTTGCGTTATAAAGGATATTTAATGAATCAGTTAGATCGTAATTAACTGAAAGGTTAGACTTTATTTTAGAGTAACCACCGATGTTGCCATCAATAGTACCTGTGTAATTAATGTCATCTTCTTCAAACTTAATTAAATAAGTTGTATCAAGGTTTATACGGTAGTTATCTGCAGAGTAGCTAATATTCCAATCAACACCTGACGTTTCTTGAGAACCTACGTTAGTTAGTGCTGAACTTAGGTTAGATAAGTCACCAGATTGTGTAATGTTTACTGATGAACATGATTCTGAGTCACCTGCAAAACAGCTATTCATTTCGTTTTGAACATCTAAGCGAGTAATCGCATTAGTAATATCAAACTTCCAGTAATCTAGAGTTGTTGATAAACCGTCAGCTACTTCCCAAACCATACCAAAAGTGAAAGAGCGACTTTCTTCGGCTTTAAGATCGTTATCACTTGTGTAGTTTACAAGTATTTGAGCATCTTGTTCGTTGCCCCATGGATCAGCTAGGTAATCGTACGAACCTGAGTTACCACCAAACAGTTCTGATACGTTTGGTGCTCTAAAGCCAGTAGCTAATACAGAACGAACCATAAACTCTTCAGTTACATTCCACGTTGCACCAAGTTTCCACGTTGTTTCGCCACCAAAGGTAGAGTAGTTATCGTAGCGAGCAGCACCTTCAAGGGTAACAGTCTCTAATACCGGCATAGATGTTTCAAAGTAGATAGACTGTACTGAGAAATCACCTTCAGTTGGATCTTGTTGTGCAGCTGTGCTCTCACCAAGCTGAGTAATTAGATCTGGTGTGTAGTAACCACTTTCAAAGCGGTTTTCTACACCGATTGCGTAACCAATATCACTTTCTGTTACTGCGCTGTAACCAGCTGAAAGAATAAATTGCTCGTTACCACCTTCGTTTGACTCAGTATAAATTGAATCGTTAGATGTTAATAAGCTACGATCTAAAGAATCACCGCTGAACCAAAGAGCTTGGTTTGCATAAATGCTTTCTTCAACTCGACTTGCATTAATTGAGTTTTGAACTTTATCTTTTGAGTCATTACGACCGTAAGTTGCACTTACATCCCAGCTTGCATCGTTATCTAATAAACCTTGTAATGCAACAGATACACGGTAAGTGTCAGTTTCTTGCTCATAAATACGAGGACCAGCATCAACCATTCTTCTTCTGTACTCTAAAGAGTCAGCAAGATCGCCTGTATCTGCGTCACGGAAGCTATCTGTGTAAGTTGAATCCAAGCTAGAAGTACTTAAATCAATACTTGCTGGTTGTGGTGCAAGTTGTTGATTAGATTCACGACGTGTATACATCAAATCAACATTAAATGTAGTGTCTGAGTCTAGCTCTTTGTCAAAACTAGTAAATAAGCTGTATAGCTCATTAGGTGTTTGAGCATAGCTTGATGTTGTGAAGTCGTATGAAGTAGTTCTATCTGCAAAAACACCATTACCCTGGTAAGTTCTGCCGCCCAGTGTTCCTTCAGGGATAAATGAAGACTCGCCAGGCTCTACAAAACGACGATCCGACTGAATTACTTCACCACGGTTTGAGTATTGAGCACCAACAACTAAGTTGCCATCGGCAATATTCATTCCGTGTAATAAACTAACACCGTAGTTATTGCCATCACCTTTTGTAGTGCGGCTTCCTTCAACGTTTAGCTCTGAACCTTCAAAATCTTTCTTTGTTATAATGTTAACAACACCAGCAATAGCATCAGAGCCATATACTGCAGACGCGCCGTCTTTTAAGATTTCGATAGATTTGATCATTGCTACAGGAATGGTATTTAAATCAACAGAAGAATCTGCGCCGGTACCTGAAGAAACCATACGACGACCATTTAATAATACCAGTGTACGTTGCGAACCCATACCACGTAAGTTAACTGTCGCAGAACCACCTGAACCATTATTACTTGAAGCGCCTAAGCTAATACCAGCAGCTGATGGCTGAGTAGAAAGTATGTCAGCAACAGATGTGAAACCACTTTTTGCAATGAAGTCATCACCGATAACTGTGATTGGGCTTGCTGTTTCCATATCAGTACGGTTAATACGAGAGCCCGTCACCTGAATTTTTTCAATTGATGTAGCTGCTTCGTCAGCCGCTAAAACTTGCACACTTGAGAACATTGGTATTGCTGCAATTACAGCTAAGCCAAGAGTTGATTTTTTCATGAAAGAACCCTACTTGTTGAAGTTTACCTTTATTGGTAATGCTCACTTGTTATAAGAATAGTGAGTCAGATGGGCAACTTAGGCGTTTTTAACTGAACGAAAACTTAACGCCAGTACGCTTTTTATCAACCAACAAAATAGAACAACTCTTTTGGGGACATACGTTACAACTTGTTTCATTGTTAACGAATAAATACATTTAAATATCAATAGCATAAACAATTTAAGATACTTAAATAACACAGTTGAAACCAAACTGGTCAACTTTGTAATTCAATGTAATTAATCGAATTGTGTACCAAATTCAGATAAATTAACAAGTTAATCACAGCAAATTATTAAAACCGCAAAACTAAATGTTAATTACTAACCGAATTTACGCATGTTTGGTGCTTAAATAGCTTTATCTGACTACTTTGCGGTTTTTTTGATTAGACTTTTTGTTCAGCCACAATTAAAACTGTGTCTTTATTGAATTAGTTTCATATTATAAAAACTTATATTGGCTACTTGATTCAAATAGCAGTTTTAGTGATCTTCTCGCTTAAATAATCGTATGGATAACAATGCAAATTGCTAATGGTAAATGGATTGCATGAAAGTTAGGTATTAAGCCTAATACGTTACATAAAAAGAGTAATTTAGTGTTTGTATTAAAGAGGTTGTATTATCTTTGACTGTTAGCTCTAAATTCCAGAGCATATTTTGCTCAGAACAAATGCCAACCATGGTATTACTCTGCCACAGGCCATTATGTTTTTTAAATTGCTGAGGAATGTAACCCATATACATAGTAATGCCTTTAAGCTTGGCATCTTCAATTGTAAGGTTTGTTGGCAAATCACTAAAAATAGTAAATGGAGTTTCGGGAGAAAGAGTTTTCTCGCTTAACCATACTTTAACATCATTTGAAAAAGTACAAGGCAAATTGGCTGTGCATGTGGCATTTTCTAGAAACTTTTCATCTGTATTTTTGGAAAAATCACATGCTGTTAATAAAAAAAATACCGCCGTGAATAAACTTAATCTATATATAAGCATAACAATTTCGCACTAAAGAAAAACAAATACTAATAATCGCGACTGCAAATAACAAGTGCGAGTGTTACTATTAAGCCAAATTAGGCACAAACTGTATCAAAAAATAAACAACAAGCTCACAAACATTGATTGATGTCATAATTTTATGTAATTGACCTATCTTTTTTAGGCCAAAAAATTTATCATTTCACCCGCAAAAAATAAGGGTTTCTCAAGTTTTTTTTCTGAAGCTTTCATGTATTGAAAGTTTTAGATAACACGCTTGAGAAAATAGTAGGCCCCACTTTTAAAGGTGGGTAATTCATTTCTAAACGCATTTATTGCAGCGGAAGCCAGAAAATGAGCCAAACAGTAGCATCACAAACTGAGTATAACTATAAGGTTGTACGCCAATTCGCTATTATGACAGTGATTTGGGGCATCGTTGGCATGAGTATTGGGGTTCTGATTGCTGCCCAATTAGCTTGGCCAGCACTTAACTTTGATACACCATGGTTAACTTACTCTCGACTACGTCCGTTACACACGAACGCAGTAATTTTCGCATTTGGTACCAGTGCACTTTTTGCGACGTCTTATTACGTCGTACAACGTACTTGTCAAACGCGTCTTTTCTCAGACAAACTCGCCGCCTTTTCTTTTTGGGGCTGGCAGCTAGTTATTGTATTAGCAGTAATAACGCTACCGTTAGGTATTACTAGCTCAAAAGAATATGCAGAACTTGAATGGCCAATCGATATTTTAATCGCTGTGGTTTGGATTGTTTACGCTATTGTATTCTTTGGTACTTTAATCAAGCGTAAAGTGTCGCACATCTATGTTGCTAACTGGTTCTATGCTGGCTTTATTATTACTGTTGCAGTACTACACATTGTAAACAGCATGGCAGTGCCTGTGTCGTTAACTAAATCATATTCAATCTATGCAGGTGCCGTAGATGCTATGGTTCAGTGGTGGTACGGTCATAACGCTGTAGGTTTCCTACTTACTGCTGGTTTCTTGGGTATGATGTATTACTTTGTACCTAAACAAGCAGGTCGTCCAGTGTACTCATACCGTTTATCGGTAGTTCACTTTTGGGCTCTAATTTCATTATATATCTGGGCTGGTCCTCATCACCTTCACTACACAGCGCTTCCTGATTGGACGCAAAGTTTAGGTATGGTTATGTCTATTATCCTATTCGTACCGTCTTGGGGTGGTATGATTAACGGTATTATGACGCTATCTGGCGCGTGGCATAAACTACGAACTGATCCAGTACTACGCTTCTTAGTTGTTTCATTGTCTTTCTACGGCATGTCTACGTTTGAAGGTCCAATGATGGCAATTAAATCTGTAAATGCGTTATCTCACTACACAGATTGGACAATCGGCCACGTACACTCAGGTGCACTAGGTTGGGTTGCTATGATTTCAATTGGTGCTATTTACCACTTAATTCCTGCGTTATTCGCGCAAGGTCGTATGTATAGCGTTAAATTGGTTAATACCCACTTCTGGTTACACACTGTAGGTGTTGTTTTATACATTGTTGCAATGTGGATTTCTGGTGTAATGCAAGGTCTAATGTGGCGTGCAGTGAATGCTGACGGTACATTAATGTACAGCTTTGTGCAGTCTTTAGAAGCGTCGCATCCTTTCTATATCATGCGCTTTGTAGGCGGTGTATTCATCGTAACGGGTATGTTAGTTATGGCTTATAACGTTTACCGCACTATTTCAGCTGAGAAAGAATCTCTGAAACTAGACGCGCAAGCACAATTAGCATAACGGAGTGAGATGATGAGCAAGAAAAATTCACAAAACAAACATGAAATAGTAGAAAAGAACGTTGGCCTTATGGCTATTCTGACTGTTTTTGCTATTAGCTTTGGCGCACTAGTTGAGATCACTCCGCTAATGTTTCAAGACGATACAACTAAACCAGTAGAGGGTTTACGCCCTCTTAACGCTTTAGAAATGGAAGGCCGCGACCTTTACGTACGTGAAGGTTGTTCTAACTGTCACTCACAAATGATTCGTCCTTTTCGTGATGAAGTTGAGCGTTATGGTCACTACTCTGTAGCAGGCGAATCAGTATGGGATCATCCGTTTTTATGGGGTTCTAAACGTACTGGTCCTGACTTGGCTCGAGTTGGTAAGCGCTACTCGGATGATTGGCATTATGCTCACTTAGTTGATCCACGTGCTGTGGTTCCTGAGTCAAACATGCCAGGCTTTCCTTGGTTAGCAGAGAATACGGTTGATACAAGCCTTACTCTGAAAAAACTACAACTTTTCCGTGATACTTTTGCTATTAACCCAGAAAACCCAAAACATCCGGGTTTAGGTTATGGCGATGATGCAGAGCTTCAAGCAGATGTTGATAAAGTTAATGCTATGAATGATGGCAAAGGCGCAACAGAAATCCAAGCTCTCATCGCGTATTTACAGCAACTTGGTACCCACTTGAAGTAAAAAATTATGGATTACGGAACATACAGAGGTATTTTGACTCTGGTAATTTTAGTATTGTTTATTGTGATTGTTGCATGGGCATATAGCAAGCGAAGCAAAACTCGTTTTGACAGCGCTGCTAATGCCATTTTTGAAGATGAAAAAAAACATGACAACACGCTCTCTAACGAGGAAAAGGAGTCTGAAAAATGACTAGCTTTTGGAGTATTTGGGTTATTGTATTAACCCTTGCATGCTTATGCATCATCTTTGGCTTATTAGTTTGGAACTTAAAAAACTATGCAGGCGTAGAAGAAGGTGAAAGCTGTGGACATAAATTTGACGGCATTGAAGAGCTAAATAATCCACTACCAAAATGGTGGACCTACATGTTTTTCGCAACTTTTGCTTGGTCGGTATATTACCTTGCAGCTTTCCCAGGTTTAGGTAACTGGGAAGGTTTTGGTAAATGGACTAGTTCTAATCAAGGTATTACCTCTTTAGCTGAATCTAAAAAAGCAGTTGCAGAGGCAAAAGCGGATGGTCGCTTTGTAAAACTTGATAAAGAGTACGAAGCTGCAGAAGAGCGCTTTGGTCCTATTTTTAATAAACTTGCACAAGTACCCGTTTTAGATTTAGTTAACTCTAAATTTGAAGGTGATGCTGCACAGCAAATAGCACTTGATAATGGTAATAAACATGAGCAAACAGATGGCCAAGTAGCCATTGAAATTGGTCAGCGTTTATTTTCACAAAACTGTGCGCAATGTCATGGCTCTGATGCACGTGGTGGTACTGGCTTCCCTAACCTAACTGATAAAGATTGGTTATATGGCGGAACACCTGACAAAATTAAAGAAACACTTCTTTATGGTCGTATTGCAGCAATGCCAGCTTGGGGTCCTGCTCTTGGCGAACAAGGCGTTAAAGAAATGACAGCACATGTGCTGAGCCTTTCTGGTCGTACTGTTAACCAAAAAGACGCAGACGCAGGTGCCGCTAAGTTTGCTATGTGCGCCGCATGTCATGGTGCTGATGGTAAAGGGTCAGTTGCACATAACTTACCATTTGGCGCGCCTAACCTGACTGATAACATTTGGTTATATGGTGGTTCTCAACGTGCTGTTGAAGAAACGCTTAACCACGGCCGTGCCGGTGTAATGCCTGCATGGAAAGACATTTTAGGTGAAGATAAGATTCACTTATTAACTGCCTATGTTTACAGTTTATCGCAAGATAAATAAGCACGCGGTTAATAAAATGTTTATAAATTAATTTATTTAATTCAATAGATTAATCCAGATCAAAAAAGCCTCCACTGTGAGGCTTTTTTTTAGTCTTTTACGTATAATTCCTATAAAATAACGCTTCCTAAACTAATTTTAGAGACACTATGCAACCTACTCCGTGGTATAAAAATTTTTGGCCTTGGTTTTTAATCTTTTTTCCGTTAGTTGCCATTATTGGCTGTATTAGCTTATTTATTACGGCAATAGGTAACGGTCCAGATATGGTTGTTGACGACTACTACAAAAAAGGTAAAGCAATAAACTTAGAACTGACTAAGTTTGAAAAAGCAAAAGCACTTTATCTACATGGCGAATTAAATGTAACAAACGAGCGTGTAAGCTTTAGATTTTCTAAAGGCGACTTTAGTAATGTACATGCGTTGAAGCTGTCTTTTTATCACCGCACCATTAAAGCACATGACTTTGCAGTTACGCTTACACCTAATGCTAATCAAGAATTTACTGCATTACTTAACGAGTATACGCAAGGTGCCTACTCTGTATTTATTGAGCCAATAGATGGCAGTTGGAAAATGAAAGAAAATATAACGTTACCAACTGGACAAACCGTTTTAGTTACTCCTAATTATAAGTAGTAATAACTATGTCTAACTCTTGCTTTCATTGCCTTGAAAGTGTGCCAAACGGATTTAGCGTAAACGTTATAATTGACGATAAAGCTCAGCCAATGTGTTGCATTGGCTGCCAAGCTGTTGCGCAAAATATTGTTGATCAAGGTATGACCGATTATTATAAATACCGAACGGTTCGTGCTGGAAAGGTCGAACAGCTGGTACCTGAGCAACTCGCATTTATAAAAAGTTATGACAACGAAGACATTCAAGACGAATTTATAGCCACTAACGATAATATCTCAGAGGTATTATTAAGCGTTGAAGGTATAACCTGCGCCGCTTGTGCATGGCTTATCGAAAAACAACTCTTAAATTTAACCTCAGTTAAGCGTGTTGATGTAAATACATCTACCAACCGCGCGATGATTCAATGGGATAAAACCAGCACCCCGTTGAGTGAAGTTATTACTTCCTTAGCTAAAATTGGTTATAAAGCCTACCCATTTCAATCAGATATTGAAGCTCAGCAAAAGCAACAAACTGCAAAAGCCTATATTCGCCGTTTAGGTGTTGCTGGTTTAATGACCATGCAAGTAATGATGTTTGCATTTGCCATGTACTTTGGCATGTTTTCAGGTATGGATCGCAATTTTGAGCAGTATTTTAGATGGATCAGCTTAGTACTGGCCTCTCCCGTTGTTTTATATAGCGCACTGCCCTTTTTAACTAATGCTATAAATGGCTTGAAAGCAAAACAACTCAATATGGATTTACCCGTATCACTGGCTATTTTTGGCGCATTTGGCGCAAGTTGTTACGCCACATTTATGCAAGTCGGCGAAGTGTATTTTGAATCTGTGTGCATGTTCACCTTTTTACTGTTATTAGGTAAATATCTTGAATTTAGAGCGCGTTTAAAAGCCAGTGAATTTACTGCCAACTTACAAAAACTATTGCCATTAACAGCGCGTACCATTAACGAAAGTGGCGAAGAGCTTATAATTGCAGCCAAAAAACTAAAACTTAATGACGTAGTACTTATTAAAGCAGGTGAGACAATTCCTGCTGATGGCGAATTAATTAAAGGTAAAACTACGGTTGATGAATCAATGATGACGGGAGAACATCAACCCGTTACAAAGTTTATTGGCCATAATGTCTATGCTGGGTGCGTTAACCACGACGGCGTTATTGAAATAAAAATTAATAAAATTGGTCAAAATACGCTTTTAAACCAAATTATACGCCTGCAACATAACGCTTTAACCAAGCGCCCTAAACTGGTTGAAATTACAGATAAAGTAGCGCAATGGTTTATTGCGTCTTTACTTATATTTGCTTCACTTACAGCTATTGGCTGGTACCAAATTGACCCAGAACACGCATTTTGGATCACTATTTCGGTTTTAGTTGCTACCTGCCCGTGTGCCCTGAGTTTAGCCATACCTACCGCGCTTACATGTGCAGTGGCAACGCTTACCCGCAAAGGCGTATTAATAAAACAAGCGCATGTGCTTGAAACGCTCTCACAAATTACTTTATTTGCATTTGATAAAACAGGCACACTTACGCAAGGTAAATTTAGCCTTGATGAAGTAGATATAATCGATAAACAATATACAAAAGCGCAAGTGCTAGATATAGCAGCCATGCTAGAGCGTTATTCTGAGCACCCTATCGCCAGTGCATTTGATGAGTTTACGCCAGCTCAGCGCAGTCTTAATAGCGTTGAAGTACATCCAGGACTGGGAATTAGCGCACAAGATGCAACTAATCATTACGCAATTGGTAAAAGTGGTTGGTTTAATAGCAAAAAATCGAATGCACAAGCGAGCTTGTATATAAATAAGCAAGTTGTTGCACGCTTTTACTTTGTTGATAAAGTAAAAAGCGATGCTAAAAAGCTTATAGACTCACTTCAATCGCAAAACTTAACCTGTCACATGTTAACCGGTGACGCGTCAGATGCTGGGCAAAAAGTAGCTAAGCAACTTAAACTTGAAAGTGTGCAATTTGGATGTTCTCCACAAGATAAACAAACCGCCGTTGAGCAATGGTCTTCACAAAATGAAGTCGTTGCAATGGTAGGTGATGGTGTAAACGACAGCCCGGTATTTGCCAGTGCGCATTTATCTATCGCTATGGAAACAGGTGCAGACATATCAAAAAATAGCGCCGATGTAGTGCTTCTTAATAGCGATTTAGCCTCCATTGGTCACTTACTTAATGTGGCAAAACAAACCAGACGTATTATTAAGCAAAACCTTGCGCTGTCTTTATTGTATAATGCTTCCATATTACCACTGGCAGCGTTGGGCTTAGTTGCTCCATGGATGGCTGTGATTGGCATGTCTGCCAGCTCAATTATTGTAATTAGTAATTCACTAAGGCTATTAAAGTTATGAGCATAATTTACATTTTGATCCCTATCGCCATTTTATTTGTCATTATTGCTATTGGTGTATTTTTTTGGGCTGTAAAAAGCGAGCAGTTTTCAGATTTAAACAAGCAAGGTCATAGTATTTTGTTTGAAGATGACAAAGAGCAACACAACAAAAGTAATGATTGACCCTCTTTATACCAGCGCATTTTTAATGGGACTAATCGGTAGCGGTCATTGCATTGCTATGTGTGGTGGTATTGCAAGCTCATTACAACTGGCTAGTGATAAACGCAAAACATTTACCTATTCATTTGCTTATAATATTGGACGTGCTCTGAGCTACATGGCAGCAGGCGCACTTGTTGCTGGTATTAGCAGCCAATTTGCAAGGCAAAACACCTCCTTCTCTTTAGTACTTTCGTTCATTGCAGCTATTTTTATGCTCCTCGTTGGTGTGTATATAATGCGCTTGGGCCCTACTTTGCAATGGTTAGAGAAAATTGGTAAAACCTTGGTGTGGCAACATATTGTTAAGCTAAATAAATATTTAATGCCTATTAACTCTCCTTTTAAAGCCCTAGGTTACGGTGCGTTGTGGGGATGGCTACCTTGTGGGCTTGTATACTCAGCGCTTACATGGGCGATGACTAGCCCAAGTGCCCTAGACGGTGCCTTAGTTATGCTTTGCTTCGCTTTGGGTACTTTTCCCGCGATGATCACATTAGGCATTACCGCGCAAAAACTAAATACTATTATTAACCATCCATGGACCCGAATTGTATTAGGCAGTGTTATAATTTGGTATGGTATCTACTTATTGATTATTGCAACTGACAAACTGGTACATTAATCTATTCGCATTATTAACCTTTATGGTTATTTTGCAGTCGTGTATAAAAATTTAAACGGATTAAATTATGGATTTCTCTCAAAGTCGCGCTAAAGGTAATTGTGCTATTAGCTGTAATAACTGCAGTATTAGTCAATTGTGTTTGCCATTTTCACTTAATGGCCAAGAAATGGACAAGCTTGACGAAATTATTGAGCGAAAAAAACCACTCCATAAAGGCGACTATCTATTTGAATCAGGTGCACCTTTACAGGCTATTTATGCGGTTCGTTCTGGTTCATTTAAATCGTACACGCTATCGGAGCGAGGTGATGAGCAAATTACCGGCTTTCATTTAGCGGGCGACCTAGTTGGTTTTGACGCAATAAGTAAAATGACTCATCCCAGTTTTTCGCAAGCACTTGAAACGTCAATGGTGTGCGAAATCCCATTCGATACTCTTGATGAACTATCAGGAAAATTACCAAAGCTTCGCCAACAAATAATGCGCTTAATGAGCAGTGAAATTACATACGATCAAGAAATGCTGCTATTACTCAATAAAAAATCAGCAGAGGAACGCTTAGCTAGTTTCATTTATAACCTGTCAGAGCGTTTTGGTGAGCGTGGTTTTTCGCGTAAAGAATTTAGATTTACAATGACTCGTGGCGAAATAGGCAATTACTTAGGCCTAACAGTAGAAACCATTAGCCGTTTATTAAGTCGTTTTCAAAAAGCTGACTTAATTAAAGTAGAGGGTAAATTTATTACAATTTTAGATAATGATGCCTTGGCTAAAACCGCAGCAATAGTAAAACCTCGTTAGTACCTGCCTCGAATAACAATCCTTTACTCGTAATTGTTATGTAAATAAAGTGTAATTATTGCAATTACACTTACCTTCGACTAATACTTTAGAAGTGGGCTTAATTAAAGTTCTACAAATAAAGAACTTCATTTAACTCAGTACCATTATTTGGCGCAGCGCATTTTACAAAAGCAATAATGCAATTTTATCATCGTTAAAAACTTCTATTTTATTCACTAAATGAAAGGAAATATTATGCGTAATATTTTATGTCTCTTGTTTATTTTTTCTTTAGGTATATTCAGTGCTCAAGCATTAAGTTTCATGATTCCAGATGATGGGGCCGATGACTCTCAATCGTTAAAAGAATTAATTTTGAACACTGAGGAGAATGGTGAATTAATTATTGAACAACCAGGCGTTTATGATATTTGCTCAGCTATAATTTTTAAAAACATCAGTAATGTTGTTATCTCTGCAAAAAAGGGAGTAGTGCTGAGAAAGTGTGATAGATTTGAAGGTGAATATATTTTAGCTTTCTATAACTCACATTTTGTAACTATTGAAGGCTTCATCTTTGAAGGGCTAACAAAAGATAAGGTTAATTACGCTTGGGGCGAGCAAGGTTTACTTTTAGCTGGTTCTTCTGATATTTCAGTGCATCATAATCAATTTTTTAACTTCGGAGATGCAGCAATTAGAGCTACTTCTTCTCACTTATCTTCTTTCGAAGGACCTATTAATTCTTTCAGAATCAAGATTAGTAATAATTACTTTGAAAATATCACGCAAGTTACGACAACTCACCCTTGGAATAATAACTTTGGTGGTACGCATGATATTAGAGTTGAAAATAATACTTTCGAAGGCATGAAAGGCTCTTTAAAATTCGCCTCTGTAAAGCCAGTGTCTAAGGCTTTAGTAAGATATAATACGTTTAGAAATACAAAAGGTACTGCTATCGAGCTGACCTATTATTCAAATGTTAAAATCATTGCGAATACTTTTTTAGACACAAAAAAATTTATACTCAATGCTTATCCAAACAAGCCAAAAAGTGTGACAATTCCTTTTAATTGGGGGAGTATTTATTTTACGCATAACAGTATTATACGTTCGAAAGGGGGTATTAGAATACAATCTGATGTGACGGGAGAGCTCATTGACGATAATTACGTAAGAGGCATTTATATCAATAATAATCACTTTCTTGATATTGATATGACCGTTTACCCAGAAAAAAAATACTGGGATCTAATTAACTTATTTACTCGCGGTGGGAAAAATTATTTATTTTCTACAATTAAAGACAATACCTATAACCTACTCCCAGGGGTAAGCTTTGTAAAAGAAACTTACGGATTTTCCCAAGAAAATAATATATTACTGGAATCTAAGAATAATTAAAAAGTATAATTTTTTAGTTTAAAGTAACTTTTCAGTATATTTCACAGCCTTTGAGTTACTAAATTTTAGATATCCTTATGGGTTAAGGCTTCTTCAGTCTATTTTGGCCTTAGGTGAGACTGAGTCGATGCAACTTACGTACTACCAATGAATAGGAAATGGAAATCTATAAAAGGCAAACATGCACCGCAATTAAATCGCTATAAATTAAAAAAGAGCAAAAAAACATCAAGTATATTTAAAACTTGGAACGAAAATATTTTTTGATTTAGAACAACAATTTATATGCTACCCCTTTAACTGTTTTATATTTACGTTACACTAAATGTACACCCGTTAGGTAAATGGAGTAGCATATGAACACTATTAAACGCATTATTGCGGTTATTGACCCCACCAAAGATGATCAACACGGTTTAGCACGTTCAATAGATTTAGCTAAAAAATCTGGCGCAAGTATTACCGCCTTTATGACGGTTTACGACTTCTCTTACGAAATGACGACTATGCTATCTGGCGATGAACGCGAAGCAATGCGCGATGCCGTACTAAAAGATCGCCAGCTATGGCTAAACGATTTAGTTTCCCCTTACAAAGATATAAATATTGAAACCCAAGTGGTTTGGCATAACCGCCCTTACGAAGCCATAATCGATACTGTAATTGATGAAAAGTACGATTTAGTAATTAAAGGCACACATCAACATGGTGCACTTAAATCAGTTATTTTTACCCCGACCGATTGGCACTTAGTACGCAAATGCCCCGCTCCGGTATTATTTGTAAAAGAAATGGCATGGCCAGCAAACGGTAATATTTTAGCTGCTGTAAATGCGGTTAGTGAAAATGAAGAACATGTAGCACTTAATAAACGCGTTATTAAAGACGCACAATATTTATGTGAACTTGCCAACGCAAAACTTAATTTAGTTAATGCCTACCCTGCAACTCCTATTAATATTGCCATCGAAATTCCTGAGTTTAACCCAGGACTTTATAACGAATCAGTTAAAAAGCATCATCATGAATCAACCAATGCACTTGCTGCAGAGTTTAATTTAAACCCAGAGCAATGTTTTATTGAAGAAGGCCTGCCGGAGGATGTAATCCCTGATGTAGCGAAGCGGTTAAATAGCGAATTAGTTGTTATTGGTACTGTAGGCCGCACGGGCTTAAGTGCCGCTCTTGTAGGTAATACAGCAGAGCATGTAATTGATAGCCTAGACTGTGATGTACTGGCACTCAAACCCGATGGTTACGTGAGCCCTATGGCAAAGGATTAATTTTAAGCTTTATGTGCAAGTTATAAGCGAGTTATTTTTACGTGTTAATAAGGCACGTTTAAATCAATTTTAATTACATCCTAAACTCGCATATTCAGGTGGTTTGGGTATAATACGCCCCTTTATTTTTAGCAAATAACTTTGCTGTATTGTTTTACTAGGGGGCGTAATTGTCACACTCAGATCAAGCTAAAGCTCAATTTAACTTAAATAAGCTGCAAAAGCGTTTACGTCGCCAAACTGGTCAAGCCGTTATGGACTTCAATATGATTGAAGAAGGTGACCGTATAATGGTATGCCTTTCTGGCGGCAAAGATAGCTACACAATGCTTGAAATGCTTCAACATTTAAAACGTGTAGCACCTATAAAGTTTGACCTAGTTGTTGTAAATCTTGATCAAAAACAACCTGATTTTCCTGAGCATGTTTTACCCCAGTATCTTGATAAATTAAATGTTGAATACAAAATTGTAGAAGAAGATACTTACAGTATTGTTACCGATATTATCCCTGAAGGTAAAACAACGTGTTCACTTTGCTCACGCTTACGTCGTGGTATTTTATACCGCACAGCAAAAGAACTAGGCGCTACTAAAATAGCCCTTGGTCATCACCGTGACGACATGATTGAAACATTGTTTTTAAATATGTTTTACGGCGGAAAGCTAAAAAGTATGCCGGCTAAATTAATGAGTGATAACGGCGAGCATATGGTTATTCGCCCACTTGCATACTGTAAAGAAAGCGACATAAGCCAATACGCATTTGTACAAGGTTACCCTATCATTCCGTGTAACCTATGTGGCTCGCAAGAAAACTTACAGCGTAAACATACAAAAACAATGCTCGCTAAATGGGATGCGGAGCACCCAGGTCGTATTGAAAGCATTTTTACGGCAATGCAAAACATAGTGCCTTCACATTTAGCTGACGCCGACTTGTTTGATTTTAAAAACTTACAAACCGGTGAAGTAATTGATGGTGGCGATATAGCCCTTGATAAACCAGATATTCCTAAAGTGCCTGTTGCTAATGAGCTTGATGAACAAGAAGCGCCAAGTGTAGTTACTATAAATCTAAGCTAACAAATTTAAGGGGGTTGTATTTATGTACAACCCCCTTAAATTTACCAATTCAGCATTGCGTTCTATTTTTAACTCTCAGCTAAGCCTTGTAAAAATTCCAAACTTAACTTTTCTTGTGCATTAGCCTGATATGGTAATTGCTGCAAGCTATCGTACGAAAAATCGTTAATATCAAAGTGACTTATTTCACTATTCCCAAAGCTATTTCGCTCACCTGGGCTTGGCGACATTCTCTCAATAACAAAGTCGCTTAAGCGCATATCTGTAATGCCTTGTGGTAGCACCGACCAATGAGCTTTCAAATTAAGAGTTTGGCTTCCCTTCGTTAACCGCTCTTTAGATACTAAATGAGCAAGTGGTGTATCGCCACTGTATAAATTAGCCCTAACACGATACAAACCACTTTTTACTACCACTATGTTAGCTGGCAAAATCATGTTTTCGTTTTGTGCATAAGCAGTTTCAAAACCTGTTAAAGTTGCACTCGGCGGCATATATTGAATTTGCGCAACTACGGGAACTTTTTTACCCGCAACATCACCCTCTACAAACACTTGTAAGCTACGAGGGTAATCTTCATCCTCTTCAAATGTAATAATTGCTTCACCGTCACGCGCATTGCCTGTATGGGTATTTAACACTTCTTTTGTATCAGTATTTGCAAGCTCAACGACCACTTTTCCAAGCCCTTGGGCGCTTATCTTTATTGTTATTTCTTCTGGGTATACAAAACGATATTGTTTAAGACTTAACGTTAAAGCATCGCCACTTTCATCAATAGGGCTCGATACCGGGTAGAATTGATTTGGCTTTAATCGATCTTCATCTAATGGACTCAATGGCTGAGAATAAGGAGGAAATTTAAGTGCACTTTCATATTGCATAACCACTTGCTGCGCTGCTTTTGTTAAGTCTTCATTAAACGCGATTTGTTTTTTTGATTGTGTTTTTTTTGCTGTAGGTACGTCTATAGGGATCACTTTTACAGGCGATAAATCAGCTACGCTCGCACTGTGTTTAACCTGAGGTGTTATTGGCTCAACAACTTTATGAGCATCATTTTTACCTGTAAACCATAGCGAGAATAAAATAGTGCTAATAATTAAAGCAACGGCATAAAATTTTTTCATTTTTATATTTCAATCTTTTATAAGGCGTATAGTTTTTAACTACACGCCTTGTATGTTATGGAATCACATTATAAATAAGTGCTGATGCGCTTAAATTATTTGAATCCTTAATATAACGATATTGTTTTTTCCAAAACCAACTACCTGTAGTTTTATCAAACGTATTAAAACCTACTGTGTCACCTTCCACATTTACGTTATTCATGGCTATTGTTACATTACCTTTTCGCTGCGTGTTATGTATTTCGTTATGGCTATAACTGTCACTCATCATCATTGGATAATGGTTTGGCATAAAGCTACTTACTGCATCACCTTGCGATTTTAAATGGCCATTTGTATCAATACTGCTGCTACAACTTCCAAACGAGCCAGCCGAACTGGCACCACATGAAGAGTGCGATGCAACAACCGAATCATCATTCCCTTTTAAAAAACCACCCGTTAAACCCAAATATGCATTTCCATCGGCAACAAAGCGTAAACGTGGCGTACGTGCATCTGGGAATGGTGAAATTTTACGTGCATTGTTTACTTTTAAATCGTGTAATACACCAACAGCTTCGGTTACATCACTTCCTAGCCACCATTTGAGTGCAGCATCGACCGCAAAGTTCCATGATGCGCCAGTTAAAGCACTAACAGCTACGTCAGCCAGCTCACTTCCACCACCCGCGCCTGCTAAATCAAACGTGGCAACAATATTAAGCGGCTCTAAACCTTCGTTTTCTAACCAGTTTTCTTGATTATCAATAATATGGCGTGCAACTAAGTCTCCTGTTGAATGTGTTACAAATACACAGCCATCACTGCATAAATTAGAGCGTGAAATTTGCTTTAGCTTTGGCCACACCCAATCGGTAGCAATTTTACCTTCAATACGTTCATAAGCAGGCCAATCAATTCGCTCATCTGCACGATTATTCCAGTACGATTGCCAATATGTTTCACCATCATTGATTACATCACTACCCGACTTATTTGTTATTTGCGAAGTTTGTAACCCATGAATTAATATAATTTTGTAGTCTTTACTCGCTGCAGAAAAGCTCATTAACATAGCTAACCCCGCACCAATTAGGTGGCTTGGCTTAATTAAGTTGTGTGTGCGCTTTGTGTTGTTCATACAATTCCTCAATGTTGTGTACTTAATATTTTATTATCATTTAAGGTATTCATGTTGGTTTACATAAGCTTGTCAGCTTAGGTGTTCACTAGGGTCTGTTGTTCTTTGCGGATTAAAATTTGTTCAAACTAGAGGCTATTTAATCACGGCGCGAGATTTGTAACCTAGTGGGCTCGGTAACTGCTCCTGCGTTACTCTACTGGCTTACATCCATGTAAGAATAAGTAAAACCCGAGCAACAAAGAGTAAATAGCCTCTAGGAAGTACCCTTTGGGCAGCGTCTGTTTGGCATTAATGCTACGTTATCGCCTATTTATGGGGAACAACCACACTACTTAGGCTCTGCCTTGCCTAAATACCAAACAGACTGCTGCAAATTTAACCTTGAAAGATCAACAGACTCTAGTATTAGGAACAACGAACAAAAATGCAACAACTTATTATCATTTAGGGAAGAGAAGAAACTTATTTCATACTGATTAATGAGTTAATAGAGGTATAGTTGTTATATTTGAAATTATTAGATGGGTTTCAAGGGGTATATTGAGGGTAGTAAGATTAAAGCGGATACCATTGAAAGTGCCCGCTTTAGAATAAGGACGAAGCTAATCTAACCGTTAGCTTTAAGTTCACTGGTAAATTGCCCAATTGCATTTACAACTTCTTGTGCACCTTGTTGGATCTCTTGCATCACTTCACCAGATTCTTTAGATAACGCCAAGCCTTGCTCTGCCTTCTCTTTACCTTTTTCTATTACAGCCACCGTATTTTGGGTTTGTGATTGGTTGCGCTGTACAACTTCTACAATTTCTTCTGTTGCTTTTGAGGTACGCGATGCAAGCAATCGCACTTCATCTGCAACCACAGCAAAGCCTCGCCCCTGCTCGCCAGCTCTTGCCGCTTCAATTGCGGCATTTAATGCTAATAAATTTGTTTGCTCAGCAATACTACTAATGCTTTGTACAATACTCGATATTTGTTGCGACTGCTGATCAAGCGCTGAAATTTCATTTGCAGCTTGCTCCATGTTAATAGCCAGCTCAGTCATTACTGCGACTGTATCTTGTATAACGCTCGCGCCTTGCTCTGCTTTTTTATCAGTTTGGGTTGAGGTGCTATAAGCAATTTCGGCAGCTTGTGATATCGCAATTTCTTGATTTACTTGATCAGTGATAACAGTTGCAAACTTCATCACTTTATAAAGCTCATTCGCGTCATTTGAGATTGGGTTATATGACGCTTCTAGCCAAACAATGTTGCCATGTTTATCTACACGCTTAAAACGCTCAGCAATAAACTTACCTTCTCTTAATTTAGCCCAAAATTGCAGATACTCTTGGGAGTTATACTCTGAAGCCTCACAAAACGTACGGTGATGTTTACCTAGTATTTCACTTTCTTGATAACCCATTGCAGCTAAAAACTGATCATTTGCTTTTAAGACATGGCCCTCTAAATCAAATTCAATTACCGCCATAGAGCGATATATCGCTTTAATAGTATCGCTTTGCTCGCGAGAAGCCGTAATTGTTTTTGTAAGTACACTTCCGAATATAGAAAAATAGAGCAACTGATCTTGCTCCCCTTTTACTGGATGTACTATTAAACGTAACCATTCAGCTTTACCATCGCTGCGCATAACTTGCAATGCACCGCCCCAATGCCCTTCTTTTTTAATAGCTTGCTGTAGGCTTTTAAATTCTGAAGATTGACGAGACGAATCTGTAATAAAATCGTCAAAAGAATTATTAGTTAGATCATCTTCACTGTAGCCTAGGTTTTCTAAAAACTTATCATTGGCGTGCGAAATTCGGCCATCATAAAGAATGTTTAGTACTAACATCTCTCGGTAAAGCCCTTCCCACACTTGTTGTAATGGGTAAAGTTCAGCTTTTAGAGAAGCTATTTCGTTTTGTTTATTTTTAGAAAAAAACATTAATATCCCTACCAATACATTCGATATGAAATGAAATTAATTTTATTATAGAAGATATTATTTATAACGCGATAAATAATAAGAGCTTTAATTACTAGATTCAGAAAGTTTTAAAATAGCCAATACATAAACACTGGTATCTACAAATATGTGGATACATCAATAAAATAACTTCTATGCCCCAGCAGAACCTTTAATTCTCAAACTTTAATCTTTCATACAATCCAGACGCTCTCGATACGCTTTTATTCATTGCTAATTGCAGTACTTTTTTGTCAGCCACCAGCTCAAACTTATTTTTAGCGCGGGTTATTCCCGTATACACTAATTGCCTGTTAATACCCATGCGCGCTTGTTTTAGCGGTGGCAGTACCATGGCTGTGTAGCTAAACTCTGAACCTTGTGATTTATGAATAGTCATTACATAGACTTTATCGTGCGCAGGGAGTCGTGCTGGCGAAAATGCTCGTTGATTACCTTGCTCGTCAATAAATATGGCTTTGAGTTGATTACTTTCATCGGGCATTAAAATACCAATATCACCGTTAAATAACTTAAGCTGGTAATCGTTTTGGCTCACCATAATAGGCATGCCTGTGTAATGATGTGTATTATGGCTAACTGTTATTAAACCTTGCTGTTGCAACACGCGCTCTATTCGTTGATTTAAGCTATGAACGCCGTAATCGCCCTCTCGTACCGCAGCTAAAAGCTGATAACTCGCAAAAGCAGTATGCACCTGTGCAACATCTGCCCCTTGGGCAATTAAGTTAAGGTACTTTGCATAATGACTCGCTGCACTTTTAACGAGCTTTTCAATTGGTTTTGCTACAAAGTCGTAATCTAAAATTACATCGTTAAAGCGCCCTTCACTACTTTCTTGCTCTACGTAATTTAAAATACCGGTGTTATTGGTGTTTACCGCAAGTGCGAGTTGACCAATGCCGCTTTGTGCATCAAATCGATAACTGTGTTGTAAAAAGGCAATGCAATCTGCGAGTTTAAATTCACTCACGCTTTGCGCTACGAGCTTAGGCTCATTATTGAAGCATAAACTATTTAGCTCATTACAACGTGCTTGCGAATAACTTGGCGTTTGCCCAAGTGTTAAACCTTGGCATAAATCGCTCATTACGCTGCCGGTATCTACCGAGGCAAGTTGATCTTTATCACCTAGGAGTATTAATCGCGCGTGCGCAGGTAGCGCTTCTATTAATTTAGCCATCAGCGATAAATCGACCATACTGGCTTCATCAATAATTAGTACATCTAAATGCAGCGGATTGCTTTTGTTATGTCTGAATTTATTAGTAAACGGTTTTACGCCTAATAAGCGATGAATAGTTTGAGCGCTTTGCGGGATCAGCGTTTTTATATCATCAGGAATCGTTGTGAGCTTATTTTTAGCGCCCAAAATAGACTCACTTAAACGTGCAGCAGCTTTACCTGTAGGGGCCACCAGCTTAATACTAAGGGGTGCTGTTTCATAAAGTGACTGCAAAATAGCCAGCAACTTAGTCACTGTGGTAGTTTTACCTGTACCTGGGCCACCCGTGATCACACTAAAGCCTTTGGTGGCCGCAATCGCACACGCCACTTTTTGCCAATCAGTTTCAATTGTTGAATCAGCAGGAAAATAGGTATTTAAAAGTTCAGCCAATACTTCATTATTAATATTGAGCTTTCGCTCGCTCATGCTTAATAGTCTATCCGCGAGTGTTTGCTCATAACCGGCAAGGCGCGCAAAATAAAGTCGCTCGTTAAATAGTTGCAGTGGTTTATTTTCGCCCACGCTTTCATGGCTTTGTAAATAATTAAGCGCCGTATGTACGTTAAAGTCATCACTAAACGGGCTTAACGTACTGGGTACATTGCCATCGAGTTTATTAAAGTCACTGTTGCGCAAGTTAAAAGGATTGCTCCAGTCAACCTCATTTAAGATTAAGCAGCTATGCTGACTTTGCTGCGATAAGCAAAGTAATAAAATAATATAAAACAGCTCATTATGAGTTTGCTCAATGTCATTAGCACACAGTAATTCTGCGAGTTTAACATCAACTACACGCAGTCGATTTTGCGCTAATAAATACTCAAGTAGCGGGACTTCGATAATCGTATTATTTAACACAATGTCATCTAATGGGGCATCTTGTGCTACATTTTTTGAAGTAAGAGGCTCTGCGGCTTCATTATTAAGTGTCTCGTCTATATCGTCAAACAAGCCAGGTTGCTCATTTAAATCGCTCATAGCATGGCTCCTTGGCTAAATAAGCCATCTAAAATAATCACTTGTTCTTCAGTTAGCTTTTTAAAGTACACGCCTTGCCCTGTCGGCATTCCACGTAAAAACGTGTAATACACGCCGCCTAAATGGGTTTCTATCGAGTAATCAGCTATACGTTGTTTTAATAAACGATGCAGCGCTACCGTGTAGATTAAATACTGTAAATGATACTGATGACTGCTCATTGCTTGCTCAAGCATATCGCCTTCGTAATCAGCTGGCGTACTGCCTAAGTAATTAGACTTATAATCTAAAATATAATATTTGCCTTGGTAGCAAAATATTAAATCGACAAAGCCTTTTAACAAGCCTTTTACTTGTGAAAATTCAAGCTTACTTTGCGTAAAGCCAAAATGTTTAACCAGCATTTCGTTTAGCTTAGGTGCGCTTAAGCTCTCAAGTGGTAAATTAAACTCCATTTCGACTAGGCAGTCGCTTGGTGTAAGCACACCTAATGAAAGAAGGCTGTTTTCTAGAGAGCTTTTATCTAGGGGGCACGCAAGAACATCGAGTACCCACTTTTCAGCCACTTCTCGCCATTGCTCACCTATGTGATACTTTTCAAGACTGCGCTTAACTACCTCAGATAAGTTTTGCTCGGTATTAGTTGGGTGAACTATTGGGCTAATAAAATCTATTTGTTCAAATATTTCATGCAAACAGCTACCCGGCTTTGGCCCTTTAGGAAAACTATAAGGTGATGGCAGTTCGTCCTCTTGCACTGCAAACTCGTCTTTTTCGTGATCTTCATCACTTCGCCCTGGGGCTAATTGGTCGCTGTGCTTTTTAAAGCTCAACGCACTAAAGCTGGTTGCTCGCCAGTTACGTTCAATATTTGCTGTTACTCTATTAACACTTAATGTTTGCTGCGCAATTTTACTATTACTAAAACAAAGCTTTCCCTGTTCTAATAACGTTTGCGAGGTAAATTGCTGATAGCTCATCGCGCTATTAGCGTCGCAAAACTCACTTAAATGCGTGCGCCATGTTTGGCTACTGGCAAGCTCAAGCCCTGCAAATAAAACATGCCCTAGTGCACTACTTTGCATTGCTAAGCGGCTACTTTGCCCATGCCCAATGTTATAAACACCAAGCGCACAAAAATGCACAGCGCGAGTAAGTGCTACATACAGCAGGCGTAAATCTTCAGCTAAGCGCTCTTGCTCTGCTTTTTGCAGTGCATCTTCGTCTTTACTTAAATCGTAAACTAGCTTGCCGTTATTGTGATAAAGCGCTTCTTTTGTTTCGCGATAGCCACTAGCAAACGGCATAAATACCAGTGGGTATTCAAGCCCCTTTGAGGCATGCATAGTGACAATTTTAACTAAGTTGGCGTCACTTTCTAGGCGCACTTGTACTGTTTCGCCATCTTGTTGGCTTACCTTTTGTGCAAACCATCGCAGTAAACGCAGCGTGCCTTCAAGCTCTATTTGTTTTTGCTGAAGTATTTCGCCCAAATGCCTAAAGTCAGTCAGCCAACGCTCAACGTTATATCCCAATCCTTGCCATTTAGCGCTAAGCTGGTTATGGCTCATTAAGCGCTCAAGCATTGCCATAGCGCCTTGCTTGTTCCAAATGTGGCTAAGTTGTGCAAAAAAGTTTAAGTAGTCTTGCCATTTATTTTCATCATCGGCGAGTGCGTGTATTTCGTTATAACTTAAACAAAATAATGGACCAGCTAAAACACCGCGCAGCAGTGACTCGTCATATTGACCATGCAGCGCCGTTAAAAAGTTAAGTAGGTGATGGCTAAGCTCTTGGCTAAAAACGCTCTCGCGCGATAAATACACGCTGGCTATTTTGGCTTCGCTAAGCGCTTTTTTCATTATTTGCGCTTCAACACGGTCGCGCACTAATATACAAATATCGGCAGCGCTTACAGGGTTATTGCCAATACACGCGTCCCCCTGTTTTGCTTTTTCAAGCAGGGTCACTATTTTATTAGCAAAGTGGGTGGCTAAATGCGCTTGCCCTACACCTTTGTTGGTTGGTTTGTTTTTTTCATCGGCGG
>NZ_AUTP01000240.1:0-1488 GCF_000498075.1 Pseudoalteromonas sp. TAB23 | reverse complement strand
CCACTGGCGGTGTTTTTTAGCATCGCGGTGCGAAAGCAAATAAACAGATTGCTCTTCGTTGATATAAAAATTGCGGATTTCTTTGGCTTTCAATACAGGTACTCAAACTTATAAAACTAACCAATTATTAGTTTTATGTAATGAGATTACAATAGGTTAAATAAGAGTTTTGAAATCGTTGAATAAAACAGCGCTAAAGTAGCGCCATAGCAGTAAATTTAAGTGTAAACGTTAAAGCTCAAAGCAAGCTTTTTACAATGCACTGTATATAAATACAGTGCATTGCTTTTTACTAACTTTCAATAACACGAAGCTGCTTAAGTGATGACACAGCTATGTGCGTTTGATAATAATATTTATTAGTGACTCTACCACGGCTCATAAAATCGATAGTTACTCGTTTAGCTTCGCCTGTTACTTCTATTGTTTTATCAATAAAAAAGGTGTCTGCTGGTTGCCCGTATTTACTCTGAAGCTCGGCTACCACATTAGGTTGTATTGATACCGTAATAGAACGCCTGTCGCGATAATCAGTTTCGGTATTTAAATACAACCAATTACCCTGAGCTCCCGCCGCTTTAATATGAAACTGGTAAGTGCCAGCAACACCCTTTGGTGCACTTTGCTCAGTTAAAGCGATAAGGTTCATATTTGCAGCCGTACTTTGGCTCATTTCAATTCTATGGGGAACAGAACTACATGCACTAAGCGTTAGCACACTTAGTAAGGCTAGATATTTCAAGACTCAATTTCCTTGTTTCTTACACCAATTCGCATAATTAAGTGATCTATTTTGAGACAAGAAAACCGTGTTGATAACAAAGTAAAAATTTCGTTATTGAGTTGTTCTATATCAGAAACTTTTAATGCAGTTAGCGATTTAATCCCTTAAATTGATTAACTATTATTGCGAATTGGTATTATGCATTATTAAAAATATGTAGCGTTAATGATACCACTATATGCAGCTATGTTTCTATAATCAATCCAAACAATTAGTTAGCGGGTATTAAGGCGCATTGCGCTGAGAAGGATCTGTTTTAAAGCTTTTTAGCAAACTTTGCGGGTCAACCACCTCGGTATGCTCTTTAGCAGCCTGCGCCCACCATATTAGTTGGCCAAACGTGCGTGAGAAATAATTAAACCACGATGATTGACTCTCTCCTGCAACAGGTTTGCCATCCTCACTAAACACATCTTGCGCTTTTGGCACGTGGATCATAGCCGATACCGGCAAACAGCCAAGTTCAGATAAAAAAGTACGCATACAAATGGCCGCTCTTACACCACCCCACTGTCCTGCTGAGTAAGTTACTATTGCACTTGGTTTATACGAAAATAGTGAGCTACCAAAATGATTAAGTAAGTCAGCGAGGGCTGGACTCATGCTGTGATTGTACTCAGGACTAATCATTATATATCCATCTGCGGCTTTAATTTTATCAGCTAATAGAGTGAGCTCTGTAGGTGCATTACTTTTAGCGTATG
>NZ_AUTP01000239.1:0-9774 GCF_000498075.1 Pseudoalteromonas sp. TAB23 | reverse complement strand
CAAGAAAGCGTCAAGTAAGTTTGGTTGATACAAAATACTATCACTGTATTTCACGCTGTGTTCGTCGTGCATTTTTATGTGGAGAAGACCGTTTTACTGGTCAATCTTACGAGCATCGACGAGGGTGGGTTGAAGATAAGCTGCTTGAATTAGCAAAGGTATTTTGTATTGATGTATGTGCTTATGCCGTAATGAGTAATCACACCCATTTGGTACTATATGTAGATGATAAGAAAGCAAACAGGCTGAATGATAAAGCGATTGTTATTCGCTGGCATAAACTCTGTAAAGGCACATTGTTAACGCAAAAATATGTACAAGGTGAAAAGCTAAGTAAAGTTGAACTCATCTTTTTCAACCAAACGGTTAAACAATACCGCGAACGCCTAGCAAGTATTAGCTGGTTTATGCGGTTGTTAAATGAAGACATTGCGCGCAGAGCAAATAAAGAAGATAACTGCACAGGACGATTCTGGGAGGGTAGATTCAAATCGCAAGCATTACTAGATGAAGCAGCACTTGCAGCGTGTATGGCCTATGTCGATTTAAATCCCATTAGGGCTAAAATGGCTAACACACCAGAAGAGTCAGACCATACCAGTGTACAAAAGCGCTTAACATGCGCGACAGAAGGTAAACAGCCTAAACAGTTACTACGTTTTGCAGGTATGCCACGTCAGATTATGCCTAAAGGACTGCCGTTTGAGCTTAAATCGTACCTTGAACTTGTTGAGCTAACAGGGCGAATAATACGAGAGGATAAACGCGGCTATATTGATAACATGAACCTACCTTTGTTAGAAAGGCTTAATATATCCCCAGAGAACTGGTTAAAGCTGACTACGCAATTTACGCGCGTATTTCATGGTGCAGTAGGCAGGCCCACTTCACAAGCAAGTTACTGTGAAAACTTAAAGCGGAAACGGCGATCAAATATTAGCAACTGCGAAAAGCTACTCGCATAATACTTAAGCTACTCAGTAAAACCATTCAGTAAACATTAAAACTGCAATTATGTAGTTATTATCATGCGTGTAATTCAGGTTTTAACGTGCTAATGACTTATTTAATGGATGAAATAAAAGTAACCCAATATTAAAAGATAAATTCTCAACCTAAAAGTGAATAGCCAGATTAAAAATAGAGTGGCTGTCTTGTTTTCTTGTTTAGTTATTGTTTAGTTAAAATAGGCTTGTTTGGTTACTCGTTAAGAGTGAATCCAAACACGGTAGTAAACCTCAACAACTCCTGAAAACAAAGCCTATTAGCATTATGGTTTGCCGTAATAGGAATCGTACTTATGTATTGATCACCAACTGAAAGGTATATTGATCAGTGTGTCCATTTAATTTATGTAATCAACGCCGTATCAGATGATAAAAGTAAACTAACAATACTTGGCTCAAAAGTTGAGACTATAAAAGAGCCTCTTCTAAATTTGATTACTGATGATTAGGACGGCCTGAAAGCGATAAAATCAAGTGCTTAAGTGATAGGGGTTTTCACTCAGAAATGGAGTAATTAAAATTGTCAGATAATAAATTTGAAAAAGAGTTTAGCGAAAATAGTTTTTGGGATAAAACTAAAAACTTTGCAAAGGTTGCAGGAGAAACAGTCCTAGAACCAGCACTAAAGCTATATTACTCAGCTCAAGATTCAGACACACCGACTTGGGCTAAAACTACAGTTTATGGGGGCCTTGGGTATTTTATTTCGCCAATAGACGCGATCCCTGATATTACACCTATCATAGGTTATTCTGATGATCTTGGTGTTTTAGTCGCAGCAATTGCGGCTGTAGCTGCTTATATTAAAAGTGAGCATGCGATAAAAGCAAAAGAAACATTAAAACAATGGTTTGGATAAATAAAACAAGCTGCTTAAACGGATTTTAAACAGTTGGCTGCGCTCTTGCCTAGCACATTGTAACCAACTATTTGTCATCGCTTAGTGAATAAACAAAACACTCATCAACCCATGGCTCGTTATAAGTTTGGTACTTATGTACATCGGCGATGCATCAAAAAATAGTGCTAATCAGGCAGCCTCAAAGCAAAGGTCGTTACAGGGTATATGAAGAGTCAGATATTGAGATTCTTGTATTAATTAAAGAAGCTAAGCAGTTAGGGATAACATTGTCTAAACTTCAAGGCGTTATAGTTTATACCAATGGTAAGGTTGACTGGTTAAAAAAAATATTTTTAAAATAAATAAAACAGCTCGTATTGTGATCACAATGGATACTCCACCTTGGTATTATTCTTTATTTCAAGGGGCTCCAGCCATTAAACAGTTAAAGACATGTACACTAGTGTTTGTTGGTTTTCAAAAAGTAAAATGATCGGTTCAATTATAAACTCTACGGAAGAATCTAGAATAAAATGGACTAATGATGTGTCAAAATTTGGGTTTACAGCTAATTAAAATTATAACAACACGCCCTGAGATGGACAGCAAGCATTTAAGCTCACTTTCCACCGCAAGTTTTAACAGTGGTGTTCTCTTACTTTTCAATGCCGTTAGGTAAGTTGATTCATCGTAGGGCGTATGTAGATTTAAACCCGACTTTACTTATTTAGTTCTTTTCTTATAATTTCAGCCCCAGCGCTCAAGGCATTTAGTTTACCTCTGGCTATATGGTGAGGTAGTGGAGCCATGCCGCAGTTTGTACACGGGTAGAGTTTGTCGGCATCTACAAATTGCAGTGCTTTACGTAGCGTATTAGCTACTTCTTCTGGCGTTTCGATAGTATGATTTGCTACATCAATTGCGCCTACCATTACTTTTTTACCGCGAATGAGTTCTAGTAAATCCATTGGTACATGCGAGTTATGGCACTCTAGTGAGATAATATCGATATTAGATTGCTGAAGCTTAGGAAATGCCTCTTCGTACTGTCGCCATTCGCTTCCTAGTGTTTTTTTCCAATCTGTATTGGCTTTAATGCCGTAGCCGTAGCAAATATGCACAGCTGTTTCGCATTTAAGACCTTCAATTGCGCGCTCTAAACAGGCAATTCCCCAGTCGTTCACTTCATCAAAAAATACGTTAAACGCGGGCTCATCAAATTGGATGATATCAACGCCTGCAGCTTTTAACTCTTTTGCTTCTTGATTGAGAATTATGGCAAATTCCCACGCTAGTTTTTCGCGGCTTTTATAATGATCGTCGTAAAGCGTGTCAATCATTGTCATTGGGCCTGGCAATGCCCATTTAATAGGTTGTTTGGTTTGCTTGCGTAAAAATTTAGCGTCTTCAACAAACACAGACTTTTGACGGCTGACAGGGCCCACAACTGTAGGTACGCTTGCGTCGTATCGGTCACGAATTTTTACTGTTTTGCGTTTTTCAAAGTCAACGCCATTTAGGTGCTCTATAAATGTAGTTACAAAATGCTGCCTTGTTTGCTCACCATCGCTAACAATATCAATACCTGCTTGTTGTTGGTCGAATAATGACAAGCGTAGGGCGTCGTGTTTGCCCTGGGTTAATTCATCACCTTGTAATTTCCAAGGTGACCAAAGTGTTTCTGGCTCTGCAAGCCATAAAGGCTTAGGTAAACTGCCAGCGGTAGATGTAGGTAGTAATTTTTTCATAATAAATAATGCCGTATATTTTAGTTAATTATTAAACGTATCGTTAAGCGCGTTACTATTAGTTGTTATGACAGATAGCGAGTAGAGAATTGCTCAAGAACCGTTTGGTACGGCTTGATAAAATGCTCTTGTGCAAACTTGCCTTGCTCGTTTGCTAATTTGCCGCGCTCTTCTCGGTCATACACAATTTGCGTTAGTGAGTGGTCCAAGTTTTTTAAGTTTGGTTTATATGATTTACCCGCTGTTGCGTTGGCATTATAAATCTCTGGTCTGTAGATTTTTTGAAACGTTTCCATCGTACTAATGGTGCTTATAAGCTCAAGATTGCTGTAATCATTAAGTAAATCACCAAAGAAAAACAATGCCAAAGGCGCTGCACTATTTGGCGGCATAAAGTAACGTACCTGCAAGCCCATTTTTTTGAAGTATTGCTCAGTTAAAGACGATTCATTTGGTTCGTATTCTACGCCAAGTACCGGGTGTTGGTTTTCGGTGCGGTTGTAGGTTTTGTTATCTGACACACTTAGGCATATAACCGGTGGTTTTTTAAAGTTTTGTTTGTATGTATCCGAATTTACGAATGACTGAAATAGCTTGCCATGTAAAACCCCAAAGTCATTAGGAATACTAAATTGAGGCTTGCCTTTGTTATGCTCTTGTAGGAGTACGCTAAAGTCGTAGTCGCGCACATACGATGAAAAGTTGTTTCCTACAATGCCTTCAATGCGCTTATTAGTTTTATGGTCAACAATATTTGTTTTTAATATTTCGATAGAGGGGAAGCTTTCGCCGCCATCTTCAATACCTATCTCAACAGAGACAATTTCAAGCTCAACAGCATAACGCTCACCTTTGGTGTTATCCCAGTGGGCTAGGGCATTAAAACGGTTGTTAATCATGTTTAAGGCGTTACGCAAGTTTGCTTTGCGGTATTCACCTCTGGCTAAATTAGCAAAGTTGGTTGTGATACGCGTATTAGTTGATGGATGATAATTTTCATCGAGTGAAACGCTCTTTATATTAAATGTAAAATCTTTTTTCATCGTGTTTATATCCAATTTTATAATTTAAACCTGATTGATGCTCTGCGCTTTATTAGCCTTGCAACTTACTTAGCTGGTTTTGTTATTTAGCAGCTTTAAGTTGTTAGCAATAGTGTTTAGCGCTAAGGGATGAGTAATTTATACGTTGATTGGTATATGAAGAAAAACGGTTTAATTTCACATAAAACATGAGTCATATTCATTAATCATTATTGTTAAATTCGATTACGTAGTAATTGACGATAAAAAGGCATAAATCGATAAAAATAAAAGATAGATGTTTAGCCGTTTAGACTTCTTTGGTGGTGGCGTGCACTTTATTCATGTTGAACATGAGGAATATTCAAAGGGGTTTTTTTATAGCTATAACAGTACATTAGCCAAATTTTTAGTATGTTAAGTCGCTGTTTATAATAAATGTCGTCACGGGTAAGTTCCATCTAGCTATATAAGTAGATACCTTAGCTAATCTAATCTCAAAAGATAAACCGACTTTTCTAAGTACGTATATAAATGCTTGTAAATTAATAAAAGGCTATAAACCATATTAATGGCAATGCCAGTGCGTTAAGTAAGTTATACTCGTTTTTCATCACCTCACCTATTGAGTATTCGTGGATATCAAAGGCACTTGTATTGCATCAACTATTGATGAGCATGGCCCTGTTTATGTATATCAAACAAAAAAAAATCTTATTCTCAGCTTTGACGGAAAAATTTATCAAAGCTGTATTAAATTAAATAATATAAACGGGTTAAGCTTAGCTTATACGCAAGCTATGATGGCTGCGCTTTTTTTTATTCCACACTTAAAAACCGCGATGATAATGGGGCTTGGGGCGGGCTCTATAGCAAAAAGTCTTTATCATGCGTTTCCTGCACTGACCATACATACCGTTGAATACCGTAAAGCCGTGGCTGATATGGCTATAAAATATTTTGAACTGCCTGTGTCAGAACGTTTGTTTATTCATATTGATGATGCGGCAAACTACATGAAAAAAACGCAGATAAAAACGGATGTTATTTTTTCTGATTTATATAGCTCAGATGGGATGGAATCAGATCAGGTGCAATCATCCTACTTACGCGATTGTAAAAATGCGCTCACTTTTGATGGTGTTTTAGTACTTAATATTTGCCATACCAAAGTTGGGCAGAGGGAAGCGTTTGATCAACTTCTTGAGAAAGAATTTGCAGGAAAGATTCTTAGTTTTATTATTGAAGGCGGTAATAAAATTGTTTTTGCTTTTAACAATAAAATGCCTGTACTTAGTGAGGATGAATTACTTGCTAAGGCTCACACGTTACAAAAATTAATAAACGTACCAATGACGCGCTATGCCGAGCTTTTATTTAATTAAAATGGTTAGTTTGATGTACTGTTAAATGGCGCGTTTAAATCCATCCGTCTATCTGTTGTTCATTTAAACTTGGTTAAACTAATCATACTCTGAATAAAAATAATAAAGTACGTACCTGTACGGAAACACTTATACATGGATTACTGTAAAAATATAATCGCTAAATTTATAAGCGCGATGCAAAAGCGACCTGGATTGTTGGCTGTATTGGCATTTTTGTCGGGCGTTGCTAGCTTTGCACTTGTAGATAGAAAAGAGTCTTTTTCGCAAGTTATTGCGATATTTTTGCTTATTAGTTGGTTGTGGCTAATTATTGATAATTGGTTACGTGACAAAGTAGAAGAAAAGTTTGGTGTGGCTGTATCTCCTAATGTAATGCGTTTTGCGCTACAAATGGTGCAGCAAGAAAGCTTATTTTTTGCTTTACCGTTTTTTTTAGCGGTTACACAGTGGGATCATCCTCAAGCAATTTTTACCTCCCTCATTGTTTTGTGTGCGGTTATATCGGTTATAGACCCCTTTTATTACAAAAAACTTGCTAGAAATCGCACGTTATTTAGTGTGTTTCATAACTTTGCTTTATTCGTTGTTTTGCTTGTTACTTTACCTATTTTGTTGAACCTTACAACGAGCCAAAGCTTAGCCGCAGCCCTTGTAACGGCTGTAGTGGTTACTCTACCGAGTTTAAACAACTTAATGCCTAATGCACGCTGGTGGCGTTTTCCTATTCTTGTATTGATTTTATGTGCTTTGAGCACTGCTGTGTGGCAATTAAGAAGCTTTGTGCCTCCTGCAGCGCTGCGATTAACCGATATTACGTTAGCTCATGAAGTTGATTTACAGCATAAAAAGCCAGTAGGGAGTATTAAACAGTTAGACTCTTATACACTGCACCATCAAGGTTTATATAGTTGGACTGCTGTTAAAGCACCAAGAGGCTTAAATGAAAAAATATTTCATGTGTGGCTTCATAATAAAAAAGAAGTTGATCGGATCACGTTAAATATAAACGGCGGGAGAGAGCTAGGGTACAGAGCATGGACCCACAAGGTAAATTTCCCTAGTGACTCTGTTGGTAAGTGGCAAGTAAAAGTAGTCACCGAATCAGGTCAGTTAATAGGTTTAACGAAATTTACTGTTACACCTTAATTAACTTAGCTGGCTGTATTTTAAACACATAGCTGATATAGTTTTTGTATTCCAAACTAATGGACATAGTTAATGAGTATTGCATTTGAGATTTTTATTTGGCTAATAGTTGAAACTTGTTTGAGCTTCTTGTTTTACTCGACCGGCTGGCTGCTATTAAAAGTGGTAACGTTTGGGCAGTATAAAAGCGAGTTTAAGGATTTTGCATCTTATAAAGCGAGTAAAGCTAGAAGAGTCGACTTAATCTTCTTACTCGGTTTTTGTTTTTATGTTGCACTGATTGTCCTTATGGCTTATTTAAATCACTAAACTGGCCAACAAATTAGGTTAATAATTTTAAGAATAATAAGCAGCTTAATGAGTTATTGCTGCTTATAGTTTTCCCCTTTATCGCACTTTTTTACACTTCCTACTTATACTTTTCCTGTTTTTGCAATAGGGAACACCTCACCGTGAGTACTATAACTATCATTTTAACTATTAAATTAAGTACCTGCTAGAGCATTGCTCGGTGCGTATATAGCTTTGGTTTGTTGGTTGAAATCCGAGCTAATTGCAACTTGTAGTTTATGGGTAATACTTAGTAAATACTTCAAATCTAATAAATAAAACAATATATATGCATCCATTTATTGCGCTAACACGTTTTATAACAATACTATGCGCCACATTTACCCTTTATGATGGTTTTGGACTTAATAAATGACTCACTATTTAAAATATGTATTTGTTATTACGACTCTAGCGGGTGCAAATACAGCTTACGCACAAGCAAAAACACAAGAGCACTATCAAGAGCTTGAAGTGGGTGTAGGCGGAAATATTAAGCATACCCATACTGACGTAAATTATAAAAATAAAGAGTTTGATTTACATATTCACCCATTATGGGAAAGCCGATATGTAACCGAAGGTCGAGATAACCTTGCCGGTAATGGTATTGTATCAATTGCTACTGAGTTTAATTATAAAAACTTTGCGGTGATCCCTTGGGCGGCAAAAGGTATTAGTAGTGATTATTCAGAGCTTAATTTAAATGCTATTTATACCGCTCACTTATCTGAGCGGATAGAGATGTATGTAGGTTATAACTATATTAAAGCTCGTGAAGAAGGCATTGATGCTCACGATAATGAGCTAAGCCTCGACTTTGCTTATCTCTATGCAGACGATATTCAGTTATTAAGTAGTGTTTATCATTCATTTGATGCCAGCGGTACATTTTTGGAGCTGGCAGTAAAAAAAGATTTTTATATTAACGATTTACTATTATTGGATATTCAATCGGGCGTGGGGTTTAATGCGGGGTATGTTAGTGATGGGCACAACGGAATTAACAACGTAAAGTTTACTGCAAACTTGTCGTATCAGCTTTTTAATCAGTTAGCCTTATACACATATACAAGCTATAGCATTGCCGTTAATAAAGATGAAAAACGCTTTGCAGGTGACGAGACACTTCGAAATATATTTTGGGGTGGTGTAGGGCTAAGTTATCAATACTAGGGAGTGTTTGCTTTTCGAGGGTGAGTTTGCAGCAGTGTGTTTTACTTTTAGGCAGTTCAGAGCCTACTGGGTAAAACTCTTGCTGCATGATTAAATCGATCTTAGGATCAAATAGTAACACACGATAAAATATGTTTAACGGCGCGGTTGTTGCTAAATTCAGTTTTAAATTTAATTATTATTATGCTTTGAATCAATAAACAATGCGTATGTGTAATACACAATAACTAAAAAATGTTAGTGTTTAGCTATCGTTTAAAAAAGTTGAGAATTACATATGAAGTTTTTAGTATTTTTAGGCACAGTACGCGATAGCACTCCACCAAAGCCAGCTCGCTTAGGTTTAAGGGTTTCTAGGGCTTGTATAGAATGCTTAACAGAGCATTTTGGCGATCATGAGTTTGAGCTAATTGATGCGTTGGACTTTCCTAGCGAAAACGTATTTAAACCACACTTTGCATACGCTAAAAGTAATGCACCTACAGAGCTCACTCTATTAGCTGATAAAATTAAAGCCGCAGATGGATATATAATGATTAGTCCTGAGTACAATCACAGCATGAGTCCAGCCCTCGCTGACTTACTTAATCATTTTGGTAGCTCACTATTTTCGTATAAACCAAGTGCAATAGTAACTTACTCAGCAGGACAGTGGGGTGGTGTAAGAGCGGCCATTTGTATGCGTACTTTTTTATCTGAACTTGGCTGTTTGCCGGTATCGGCTATGATCCACGTGCCAAAAGCGCAAGATGTGTTTAGTGAGGATGGCAAACCTGTTGCAGGAGAGAGTCAATCATCGTGGTTTAATTATTTCTCACGCACGTTTGGCCAACTAATATGGTGGGCGCAGGCTGCTAAAGAGCATACCGAGGTGGTTGACCCGCAAAGTTTGCTAAAAAGCTTTAAAACAGATCCTTCTCAGCGCAATGCGCCTTAATACCCGCTAACTAATTGTTTGGATTGATTATAGAAACATAGCTGCATATAGTGGTATCATTAACGCTACATATTTTTAATAATGCATAATACCAATTCGCAATAATAGTTAATCAATTTAAGGGATTAAATCGCTAACTGCATTAAAAGTTTCTGATATAGAACAACTCAATAACGAAA
>NZ_AUTP01000238.1:0-23815 GCF_000498075.1 Pseudoalteromonas sp. TAB23 | reverse complement strand
TACCGAATTATCTCTATCTGCGCGAGGACGAAATGCGGTTACGTCTTGCTCACTGTAACTACCACTAAATACAACACCAAACTTACCGCCCGAATCAAGCTCCCAGTTATCACCCCAAGCACCCGATACCCTAGGAGTCACGCCATCTGTTGATAAGCTACTATCTTCACCTTGAACTCTAATTGAGCCTAGAGTTTCATTTAACTGTAACGGGCGAATTGTTTTAAGGTTTATTGTTGCGCCCACAGAGCCTTCGATTGTTTTTGCTTCTGGTGACTTAATTACTTCTACACCAGAGATGATTGCAGCTGATACATCTTCAAAACTAATGCCACTTCGTCCAGACCCTGAGCCAACTGTTGATACGCCGTTCACTTCAGTGCGATTAGCATTGGTACCACGAATTTGAACGCCCGTACCTACCCCTGCTTCACGAGTAATTTGAATCCCTGTTACGTTTTCAAGTACTTCTGCGAGGTTTTGATCTGGTAGCTTACCAATATCTACAGCCTCGATAATTTCAACAAGGCTATCTGCTGAACGCTTTTGTGCAAGCGCATTTGTAAGCGATTGTCGAATACCTGAAACCTCGATAACCTCAAGATCGTCTGCAGCTTTTTTTGGAGCTTCTTGCGCCTGTGTAGACAAAGACATACCAAGTGCGGTTGCCGATATAACTGCCAGTGTAATTTTAGATAACTTGTGACTCATAGTTTTTTTCCTGTGTGTGTGAAATGCTATGTTTAACCAGCTACTTTATTGTTTTTATTAAAAACCCTTAATTATTACAAACCCTTAACTTTATATTTACACCCAACCATAAAAAGGTCAACCTTTTGGTAATAAATTTAGATCAAATATTATGCAATATGTTATTACCAAAATAGAAAAACCTAACTGAATTTCAAGTTAAAAGCAAAACTTACGTTTTAAGTTGATGTTATTTATGATTTTTAAATTCTATTAGAAATAGGGCTGTCAATAACAAAGGTTAGAATAGTTATCGTTTTAAAAATGAAATAATTTAGGCAGGAGAAACCGATGATGTTGGGCGTGCTTAATAAACAGCATTATTGGTTAACCAATTTAATTGTTTTTAGTCAAGTAGCGTAATTCTGGAGTAAGTTTTTTTTTAGTACTGTCTGTTAGTGTTATCGAAAATATAAAATTGAAGAATTTAGGGATCAAAAAAGGCGGTAAAACCGCCTTTTTAATGAGATTTAATGTTTAACTATTATTACAGCTTGTAGCTTAAGCCTAAGAATAAGCGTGGGCCGTAGTCATTCACTTCACCTAAGTTTCCTTCAACAAAGAAATCTTGTGATTTAGGTGCGCTGAACAAGTTAATTGCTTCTGCTTTAACTCTAAAGTGCTCATCAATTTTGTATGATGCGCGCATTTCCCATACGCCTACGCCATCAACATAACGAAGTCGAGTACCATTTGTAGTATATGGTTGGAAATACTCACTACGATATTTGTAAATAACAGCAGTATCAAATCCACCAATTTGGTAGTACAGCTGGCTACTAAATACATGCTTTGAGAAACCAGGTACTGAAGCCGGCTCAATAATACCGTCAGTTAACTGTGTAGTATTACCATCTACGTCAGTCTCAAACGTATCGCCGTATAAGCTATCTTGGAACTCAAAATCAGTGTCTGCATAGTTGTAACCAAATTTCATACCGATGCCATTATCCCAGCGGTAAGAAAATGAAGCTTCTAGGCCTAGTATTTCACTGTCCTCGTCTGACGTAACAGAGTTAGTAATTGGTAGTGAAACTGTTTCACCGGCAACAGTAAAATCTTCAATTACTGTTTGTTGTTGAAAACCTCCATTGAACTGTTTGTAGTATAGGCTTAACGCTAAGATTGAATCTTCGTTAGGGTACCATTCAAACGCAGCGTCGTAGTTCCACGACATAAGCGGTTGAGTGTCTGGGTTACCAGAACCATTTACACCGACTAATAAATCGCTGATTGAAGTTGCTGTACCATCTTTATCTTCTTCGAACGTACGGCTGTATCCTAAATCAGATGGATCTGCACGCGACATACCACGGTATATACCTGCACGGAATAAAATATCTTCGCTGTAATCAATAACTAGGTTAAAGCTTGGTAAGTACTTAGTGTAGTCACCACCGCTTTTTATTTTATCCAGTGAACCGTTATCAGACTCACGCAGAGAAAGTACACCTGTGTCGCTTGTTACTACGTCAAAGCTATTTCTAAAGCCAATCGAAGTTACTTCTGTGTCTACAATACGAAGACCAAAGTTACCGCGAATGAATTTACCAAACATTTCAGTATCGTAGTTAGCCATTAAGTACACTGATGTTGTTTTTTCTGTTACATCAATTGTACCTGCATTTTCATATTCAACTTCTGGGTAAGCAAACACACCATCAGCGTTAGAACCAGCTACAGCTTGAGAGAAACATACGTTGTCGTATGTAGCCCATGATGAACCTGTACCGCTATCTACAACGTTACCGTCACTATCAACATTTGTTACAATATCGCCATCAGATACACTCGATAAAAAGCCTGATTCTGGAAAGTCGATTTGACAACCTTGTAATACGTCAAGCGCTTCAGTACCAGAGTCTAGTGTAAATTCATTTCTTGAACCGTTACCTTGGCTACCACCATACTGTAGGAAGGTCATTTCAGATGTTCTAATACCACCTTGTACACTGGTGAAAACGTTACCATCTAGCGCATAGTCAAAATCTAATCGTGCTGAGATAACTTCGTTTTCACGAACATTTTCACGGTCAAGTCGTGTTCTTAGGCTATCTGTAAAGTTTGAAATATCTGTTACGTCAAAGTCTGTTAATGTGAAATGAGGGATTTCATCGCCCATATCCCAAGAAAAGAAAGTTTGGCTTGAGGTTCTACCACGGTTAGATATTTGAAGTTCTTCGCGTTCTGTTTTTGAGTACGCTATATCTAAATCAACAGTTAATCTATCGGTAACTGTATGTTCTATATTTATGCCATAACCTTGATAGTTTTCTTCACGAGAAAATTGCTCACCCGCTGATTCAATGCGCTCTTCACCTTCCCAGTGCAAAATACCGCCTACATCGTTAGTTACAAGTGTTGGACCGGTTACACCTGGTGTAGCACGTTTTTGTAAAAAGATTAAATCGTGACGTGCTTCTTGTTGTGTTCTATCTGAAATTTGTGCATCAAAGTTAACATCCCAATCAGCTGACGGTTGGTATTGCAGTGCAAAAAATACTGCATCACGTTCATCAGATGTCTCGTTTTGACGAAAGCTTCGGCTACTGCCAGTCCAAGCATACGGAGTACCATCGCTTTCGGCTTTACCCGTTTCAGGATCAATTTTGGTTTGGTAGCCTTGGTTTTTTAATTTGTCGCCACTAACTTGGTCTTCACAGTCGCCTGCACTACTACGATAAAAACCTTCATTGGTATTAGTCGGATCGTTTAAACACGCCCACAATGAAGAACCTGATGGGCTAGAGCTTCTGTATTCTGCTTCTGGTTGACTAATTTCTTGGCGCTGCACACCAAAAGACACACCAACGGCTTGGCCGTTATCAAATTCAAACTGGTCAACATAACTAAACGTGCCACGGTAACCCGCGTCACTTTGCAGCGAGTTATCTACATTACCTTCGTCTGGGTTGTAATTTAGTTTAACTTCAGCTGATACACGTTGCTTGCCAAAATCAAGTGGAGTTATAGTTTCAAGTGCAATAACACCTGCAACACCACCTTCAATCATTGACGCATCTTGCGTTTTATAAATTGCTACTTTTTTTACAAGTTCAGACGGAAACTGCGAAAAGTTAACTGAGCGGTCACCACTACCATTAGTCGCTTCACGACCATTGATATGCGTTGCACTTAAAAATGGACCAAGACCACGAATAGTGATTTCTGTTGCACCACCGTTTTCACGGTGAGATGCAGCACCTGTAATTGATTCCAGTGCTTCACCGATAGACAGTGCTGGTAAATCACCAATATCTTCAGATGACAGGCCATCAACTACCGTTGTTGCTTCACGTTTAATTGCTATTTGGTCTTGAATCGTTCTACGTGTACCTGTAACACTAATTATTTCAACGTCTTCTTCAACTTCTGTCGCTTTTCCCTGATCTTCCTGTGCGCTTGCTGTAAATACGCAAGAACTTGCCATACCTGCGATGACCGCTGTTCTTACCCATTTTGCAACTGGGCGCATTGCAAACTGCCCTGTTGTAGAATTATTGTTATCTCGTGACTTCAACGACATTTGAATTCTCCGCTGGTTGTTGTTGTGTGATTTTAGTGTGTTAGCTTGTTATGCTTATGTATATTTTATGTGACCTTTGACGTTAATATACTTAAAGGCAGCACGATGATCAACCAATTTGACGTTTTAATATTACCATAAGGTATACCAATTTTAACTTAGCGGCATTACCAGTAGGTCAGGCAGGTTTTTTACTAGAATATAAACCGCTCTAAACTAGTTTATAAATGGGTAATGTAGGTTGAGAAAAGTGTGGTGATTATTAATAAATAATAAAAAAGCCCCAAATTTGGGGCTTTTAAAAGTTAACTGATTAATTGGTTACTTAATCGTTTTGTATTTTCCATGTAGATCCAACACCTACTTCAGATGATTGAATATAATGAAGACCTTTAGCACCTGCCTCTGCCTGAAGGCCTGCAGGGTCAGTTTCTAATAACGTACTTGCTGCTGTAACGTACTCAAGCACTTCTTTACCGTTAGTTGCTGGGTCTTGGTCAATTGCACCATCAGTATCGAATGCGCCATTACCATTTAGTTTTCTAATTTCAACCCAGTCACCGCTTGCATCGCCTGATACTCGACTATCCATATAACCAAAGTTGTTACTTAGCAGCGAGCTATCATGATTAATTAAGTCACAGTCATATTCAAAAGCATGGTCACTATCAAGTGTATTTGGGTAAAATAGGCCTTGAGTTGTAGCACTGCTGTTTATTGTATCTGCGTCTGTTTGATCGCCTAAACCGTTTGCAATTAAATTTCCATTAAAGTTTATAACAAACGCATTTTTGGTTAGGCCGTATAGTACCGGCGCATTCGCTGCGGTTAACTCATCACAATCACTTGTTGGTGCTTTAGAGCCTATTTCTGTACTAAATACAATAGGTTGCTGTGAATTCAAAACTGTATTATTTGTTACATTTAGTGTAAAGTCGCCAGCCGCATCAAGTACAGCTTGGTTACCCGAGTTTGGCACACCGCCGTCAGCTTGCGAAAATGGATTTGCCGTAAATACAATACCGCCCGCTTCTTTATTACCAGAACGAATACCTGCAATGTAGTTGTTACTCACGGTGTGACCAAGTGGTGTAATCATCACGCCTACAGGTCTATCGCTTGAGCTTTCAATATCTGTGGTACGAATAATAATGTTGTCTGTAACACTATTAAATCCACCATCTTCTAATGAAATACCACCATTAGGATTTACGATTGTATTGCCTTTGATGGTTGCACCAGAAGTTTGTACACGCATTAAACGACGACCTGTTACAAAGTTTTCTACGCGGTTATACTGAATAGTAAAGTTTGGATTATCACTGTCACTAAATAAATTATATTGAATAACGTGATCAGAGCTTGATGATGATATTTTTATCACAGACCCTTTTTCTGCTACATTTCGATTAGAGAATGTATTTCGCTCAACCAATGCGCTTTGACCTTTTATCATCAGCCAATGGTATTCAGAGTTATTGAGTGTAGCTTCCTCTCCATCCATCGTGTTTTGCGAAAAAGTAAAGTTATCGCCTTCTGAGTAAATAACAGCACCTTCTTCGGCTTCACAAAATGCACCCGCTTTAGTATCTATATTCTTAAAGGTAAGCCCTGTTAATCCAGCGCCATCTACTCCAGCAGCTACATGCACACATACTTCACCGCTAAGTACAGGAGTTTGACCTTCTACAGCGCGAAGCGTTACTGCACTGGTTAATAAAATTGCGTCCATATCAGCATAAACACCGGTGTTTAAGCCAATAACATCACCATCAGCTAAACCACCACTTATAGCACCAAGGAGTGCTTCAGGGTTACTAACTAATTGTGTGTAAACCAATGTATCAAGTGAGTTTGTAACCTCACTCGCAAAACCATCGTTATCTGTATACGTAGCTTTTACCGACATTATTGAGCCAGCGTAAGCAGAAGGTGTAAATGTTTTACTATTACTGTCGGCTACTTCAACGCCATCAGCAGACCAAGTATAAGTAACGTTTGCCTCTTCAACACCGTTGTTATCAGTTATCTCAGCGGTTAACTCGCCACTTGTCAAATAAGGCGCTACGCCCATAATGGCGACGCTACCNGGCTTCGTCAACCGCAACAGCAGAAACAGCAATTGTTTCCTCTGATGTATTATCCTCGATAAATCCATTATCATCTGTGTAAGCAACTTGAACACTTATCTTTTGACCTAAAAGTGATGCATCAACTGTAAAGGTGCTTTGTGTTGCGCCATCTATCTCTTGTGCGTCAGCAAGCCATTGGTAAGTAATATCTCCTGTTGCCCCGTCGGTATCAGCAACTTCTGCTGTTAATATATTACCAACGGTTGGCGTGCCACTAATTGTAACTTCGCCTTCTGAGTTTGTTCGTGCTACAACCTCTGTACCCGTTGAAGTCACAGACTCGTTAAACCCACGGCTATCTTCAAAAGATGCACTAACTGTTATAACTGTACCAAACTGTGCGTCTGTTAACGTGAGCGTTGAAAGTGCTTCATCTGCAATCTCTACGTCATCAGCAAACCATTTATAAGTTACTGTATCGCCATCAAAGCCATTTTCGTCAGCTACATTGGCTGTTAGTTGCGATCCAACTAGAGCGTCACCCGTAATAGTTAAACTTGCAGGGAATGCGATTGCGGCAACATCTGCGGTTGGATCTGTAATATGCGATTCATTAATACCGCCATCATCGGTATAAAGCCCTTGAACTGTAATTGGTAACCCTATCTGATCGTCAGTCAGTGTAAACGAAGCGCTATTTGCACCTGTAATTGCCTCACCATCTGCATACCAATAGTAAGTCACGTCACCTGAGATACCATCAGGGTCACTAACTTCAGCTGTTAATGTTTGTCCGCTTGTAACAGTTCCACTAAGAGCAATAGAGCCCAAGTTGTTGTCATTGTTGTTTGAGTTTGTGTCACAACCAACTATTGCAGCTGCAATAGCGCATAGCGCAAAATGTTTTAATTTCATGGTGGCTCTATTCTCCAAATTTATGGTTTTAATATTTGGTTATCTATTGTGTGTGTTACCAAATAAATCATGCGTTTATTACCAAATTCATTTAAATTGCAAATAAATTGTTAACCAACTTGGTAATATAACCATAATAAAATAACTTTTTCCACTATATCCACCCAATTAAATAACAACAAATAAACATAAAGTTAACCCTGCACTGTTATCGCAGGTCAAAAATTGAATTCAATCATGCACAATTACTGAAAAAATACATAACCTTAGAGTAAAAAATTGGTTTTACATGGGGTTAAGTAAATCAGATTTATTTAATATATATGAAGTATTCTTATTTGAAGACTATAAGAAAATTAAGAAATGAAGTGAGTTTGTATAAAAAGGGTTATTTACAAAGAGAATAAAAATAAGGGTAAAGAAAGGGGCTATTTTTTGCCCCTTTTTTATTAAGTACTGTTTTATAAAATAGCGTTATTATAAAACTCTACAGGCTCATTTGAGCCCAAAGCAACAGGCACACGTTGATGCAAGCTAGTTGGCGCAATATCTAAAATACGCGTTCCTCTAGAGGTTGCTTTACCACCTGCGTTTTCAACTAAAAGTGCCAACGGGTTTGCTTCATAAAGCAGTCTTATTTTTCCGTTATCGTTACCACTGCGTTTATCTTGCGGATACAAAAATAACCCGCCTCGGCATAATATACGATGAACGTCGCCTACCATCGCTGCATTCCAACGCATTGAGCTTTTTTCAAAGCTTTCACAGGTGTAAAGCAATTTATCAAAATACACTTGTGTCGGTTCGTCCCAATAACGGTAGTTAGCCATATTAACGGCAAATTCACGACTCTGCTCTGGCACACTTAACTGCTTGTTTGTCAGTAGATAACCGCCATGCGTTGAGTCTAATGTATAACAACGCGTTGGACCGCCAGTACTCATTACAAGTAATGATGAAGGGCCGTATAACACATAGCCTGCACATACTTGATTTACACCAGGCTGACTAAATTGCTCGTCGCTGTCGAAGGCAACATCATCACGGGCTAAGTAAATAGTAAATATAGTGCCTATTTGCCCATTAACATCAATATTAGAAGAGCCATCTAGTGGGTCAAAAGCAACAATAAACTTACCTTCAGGATGGCCACCTACCGCATGATCTTCTTCCTCTGATGCAACTGATCGAACGCTGCTGTCGTCAAGCAGTATGTCTTTAAGTAGTTGGTTTGCAATTACATCTAGCTTTTTTTGAACTTCACCTTGGATGTTTTCATTCAATGTTGAACCTAAAACACCGGCTAATTCACCTTCGCTTACTCGAAAAGCAATTTCTTTACTGGTCGCTAAAATTGTGCGAATAAGTAAAATAAGATCGGTATCTACACCGTCTTCTTTTAATACTGTATTTAGTCTTTTCATGCGCTATACCTATTTACACAATTTAGATCGTCAAAGCATTGCTCTAGTCTTGCAACCATACTTTGCTCTGAATGACGCAACCATACGCGAGGGTCATAGTATTTTTTGTTTGGCTTATCATCCCCATCAGGGTTACCAATTTGCTCTTGTAGGTATGCTTGGTTATCTTTGTAGTAGTCTAAAATACCTGTCCAACACGCCCACTGCGTATCGGTATCAATATTCATTTTAACTACACCATAGGTTAAAGACTCTGCAATTTTATCGTACTCAGAACCACTACCACCATGAAATACAAAGTTAATTGAGTTGCTTGGTAGATTGAATTTTTCTGATACGTAAGCTTGTGAATCTTTTAAAATAGTTGGTGTAAGAACAACGTTACCCGGCTTATATACACCGTGAACATTGCCAAAAGACGCTGCAATTATAAAGTTGGGGCTAATACGACTTAAACGTTCATAAGCAAATGCAACATCTTCAGGCTGAGTGTATAAAGAAGAGCTGTCTAGGTGTGAGTTATCAACACCGTCTTCTTCGCCGCCCGTGCAGCCAAGCTCAATTTCAAGCGTCATACCTATTTTTGCCATACGCGTTAAGTAACGTTCACAAATTTCGATATTTTCTTCTAAAGGCTCTTCTGACAAATCAATCATATGCGAGCTAAACAGTGGTTTGCCAGTCAGTTCAAAGTGTCTTTCACCTTCATCAAGCAAACCATCAATCCAAGGTAGTAGCTTTTTAGCTGCGTGATCAGTATGAAGCATCACTGCTACTTCATAATGTGCTGCCACTGAATGTACATATCTTGCAGCACTTACCGCCCCAAGCACTGCTGATTGTTGCTCTGGTAAAGATAAGCTTTTACCACAAAAAAATTGAGCTCCACCATTAGAAAGCTGAATAATAACGGGCGAGTTTTTCTTTTTAGCAGCTTCTAGCGTTGCATTTATAGATGTTGTACTAACAACATTTACCGCTGGCAACGCATATTGATTAGTACGCGCATGTTCATACACAGCACTTACTTCATCGCCAACGATTACGCCTGGCAGTATTGTTGGAGCTAAATAATTCATTTATGAAATCCTTTCTATTTTAAAGCCTGGATACAAGAATCAGTAATTGCTTGCCAATTTTCTTGTTCAACCCACTCTTTTTTCGCTATCCAAGTACCGCCAACGGCGAATACATTATTTAAAGAAAGATAGTCCATTTTGTTACTTTCGCTAACGCCGCCTGTAGGGCAAAAGCTGACTGCTCTAAATACTGACGACACAGCTGATACAAAAGGTGCTCCACCGGCAAGCGATGCTGGGAATAATTTTTGCTCTTCAAAGCCATATTCAAGCGCCATTAAAATATCACCGGTGTTTGATACACCAGGAAGTACCGGCACATTACATTTAGCAAGTGCTGTAAGTAGCGCAGGAGAAACCGCTGGCGTTACAATAAAGTCAGAACCCGCTTCAAGTGCTTGCTCTAAAATGTCAGTATTTATGACTGTACCCGCACCGACTTTTAGCTCTGGCACTTGCGCCTTAATAGCTTTTAATGCTTCTAAAGAAGCTTCTGTTCTTAGCACTACTTCAACTAAAGTAAGGCCGGCGTTAGCCATAGCTTTCGCTATTTGAACACCTTGCTCTGGCGTATCAGCTTGAATTATAGGTAGCAGTGTTTGTCCTGACATAAGTTCAGAAAAGCGAGTCATAACGTTGTTCCTTTATAAAAAGTAATGCGGCCGAGGTATGGCGGCCTTTAATGTTTGATTAACCTGAACTCTAGATAATAAATCTATCTCAAGCAGCTATTTTCAGCGCTAACTGCGTTGAATTTACTTGCAATAGGCCCGCTATTGACGCGTAAATTCGCCTTGTTTTCACTGAAAATCTCTAGCTAGAGAAAATAATTTTAAATATCACCATGATTCAATATGTTAGTAAATCTCTTAACCAGAGTTCAGGTTAATTATTTTGTTATACCAATTGCATTAAATTAATGAGCTATTATAGCGACAAGAAAATAGCTCAATAACAAGGCTAAAATTATGATACATAGTTGTTCTATATAAATAATTTTTAACGTAGTTAGTGAGTTATTTAATACGCTAAGGTGATCATGTTTTTAATAAAATTGGTATCAGATCCCAGCTTTAACCATTGCTAGCTGAAATATATCTTTTGGAGCAATAGCGCCAGGCTGTTGTATAACAGCACCTGCTGCTTTTGCAGCAAGTTGTACAGCACTCGAAATTGGTTTATCAGATAAACGAGCACCTAAGTAAACACCGTTAAAAGCATCGCCTGCGGATGTCGTATCTACAACATTTGTTACCGGTATTATAGTGTGGCTTTGAAGCGTATCGCCCTCTTTTGTCACTACCGATTCAGGGCCATTTTTAACAACAATTTCTTCAATTTGGTAAGGTTTTAAATATTCAACAACCGCTTCTACGCTATGAACGTCATAAAGTGTTGTTAAATCTTCAACGCCAGGTAGGGTAATATCTGCAAGCGTAAAGGCTAAATGATATTGCTCTTTAGTTTCCTCTACACTATTCCACAAACGCGCTCTGTAGTTCGGATCAAAAACTATTTTAACCCCAGCATCTTTGAGCTGCTTTACAACTTTCCAAAAATGCTCACGTGCACTTTCTTCAATTATTGCTAATGAAATTCCTGAAAAGAAAAACATATCACCTTGGCTAAGCTGCTCGAGTGCATCAGCATCTAAAAAATCAACAACCTTTTTAGCTGCAGAATCATTACGCCAATAAATAAAGCTACGCTCACCATGCTCATCGGTTTCTATGTAATACATGCCAGGTACTTTGGTATCGTGAGCAAATACGAGTTGTGTATTTATTTGTTCACTTTCAAAGCGTTCTAGCATTTTTTTACTTAAATTATCTTGACCTAAAGCCGTAACAACCGAAGTAGTAACCTGCGGGAAGCAACGTTTTAAATACACTGCAGAATTATAAACATCGCCTGCAAATGATTGGTGTAGTGTGGCTGCGCTCATAGCTCTAAGCTCGACCATGCATTCACCGATAAAGTAAATATTTTTCATCTTGGAAGTTACCCTATGTAGTTAACTGCTATGCGCTTATACAAAACATATTGGCATAGCAGTTATTATCTAGATTATTGAGGCTTTTTAAGAGGTTCTATTTTTGGAATTAAAATCCAAACAGCTGCCATTGCTATAATGGCTAAAGAAGCACCAATAACAAATGCTGGCGTATAGTTACCATCAGCAGTAAGAATAGGCACAAGCGATGTAAGGCCTACAGCACCAAGTTTTGCCGCCATACCAGAGAAACCTGATAATGTACCTACAGCTTTTTTGCCTAACAAATCACTTGGTAGTGTTTGCACATTACCAATTGCAGTTTGAAAACCAAATAATATAACAGCCATAATTAGTACCGCTGTCGTTGGTCCGCCTGGATTTGCCATTGCAAGTAACGCAGGTAACATAATTAAACAGCCCAGCGTTATAGTTAGCTTACGTGTTTTATCTGTATTCCAACCGGCTTTGAGTCGGTTTTGAGCTAATAAGCCACCAAACCAAGCACCAAACATAGCGCCAACATAAGGTACCCAACCATATATACCAATAGACTTAACATCCATGCCGTATACTTCGTTTAGGTAAATAGGTATCCAAAAAACAAATAACCACCAAATAGGGTCAATCGCAGCAGAGGCAATAATTACACCCCAGCTTTGCTTACGAGAAAGTAACTCAGCAGTTGAAGGGTTATATTCTTCTTCGTCTTCACCTGTTACATCGCCATTATCATCAACACGTCTTTGACCTGTTAAGATATATTCACGTTCTTCGGCAGTAAGCCAAGGATGAGAGCTAGGCGGCGCTTTAACTAAAATTAACCAAGGCACTAACCAAAGAAAACCTAATACGCCCACAAAAACAAACACCATTTGCCAGCTAAAGTAGATAGTTAAATAAGCAATTAAGGGAATAGCAATAATACCGCCAATAGCAGCGCCAGAGTTAAAAATACCCTGTGCTAAGGCACGCTCTTTAGTAGGAAACCATTCAGCATTACCTTTAGCTGCGCCCGGCCAGTTACCGGCTTCTGCTACACCTAAGATTGCGCGAAAAATACTAAGGCTAAGTACACCTTGTGCAAATGCATGTGCAACGGTTGCAATAGACCAAACACCTATCGATAAAACAAAACCGAAGCGTGTGCCTACCCAGTCAAATATTTTACCAAATATGGCTTGACCAAATGCATAAGCAAATACAAACACAATTGAAATATTAGCGTATATTTGTTTGCGTTCTAGCGCTGATTCATCAGGAAATAAATCTTCAACAATGTCCGGCCAAAGCACACTAAGTGCTTGACGGTCGATATAGTTAATAATGGTAGCTAGCGCAATTAGCGCTATAACCCACCAACGTAAGCCTTTAAGTTGCATAATTAATCCTCAAGAAAGTCTTCACGCGCTGGGCTAAAAGTATCAATCAGGATTCCGCCTGTTGGGCAGGTAGCTCCATGATCAGCAAATGGTGGGATTAAGCAGCTATCACCCGGTTTTAAGATTTTAGTGACGCCATCAATGTTAAAGTGGAACTCACCTTCAACAACATACGTTACTTGAGAATGTCTGTGAGCATGGTTATAACCAATAGCCCCTTTCTCAAACCAAATTTTAACAGCCATTAGCTCTTCGTTATAACCTAGCATTTGACGTTTTAGACCATTTCCTAAATCTTCAATTTCGGTCTCGTTGCCAAATGAAAAGTTTGCGCTTTGCTTTTGCATCCTATTTACTCCTGATTATTGTTCATCATATAAACGCCTAATCGGCCATTTAAAGTGAACTCTTTATTTTGATAATTGAATGTATTTTTAGCTGAGGTTGGTGCTTTATTAATAGCCACTAAATATGACTTGCCTTTAATATCAAGTTCAACAAGTGTTAAATCGCCCTGCTGACTATATTCAAGCTTTGTAACTCTACTAACAGCTTCTAACGTATATTCTTTACTTGGATTGTATTCACCGTGAGGCTCTAATACAGATATAAATTTATGATGCTTTTGACCCTCAACACGACGAATAAAACCGTTTTCGTTGCGTAAGTTAAAATCAGGGTCGTTTGCGCCTATTTGAGTAAACAAGAAAGACTCATCACCTTTAACCAAACTCGTTTGCGTATAAAAGCGACCATTTTCGTTTAACCACGTTACTTTAGCTAAACCACTTTGAGGTTGCGCTTGAGCTTTAAGCCATAGATGCTGGTAGCCATTTTTAGTACCTAATGCAGACAGTTGTGTTGCATTTGCTTTTAACTCAAAGCTGGTATCGATAAGCTGACCTTTATAATGCAAAGGCAAGTCAAGTTGATGCGCTTTATTTGCAGCAACATCAAATATATCAAGTGCAACGGTGCTTTGTAGTTCAGGTAAGTTAATAAGTGCAAGCGTACGCTCAAGATCAACGCCTTTATAAGCTGTGCTTATTTCGCCGCTTGAAACCGTGCCGTATTCATTCGTTTCGAAAAAGTTAAGTGTAGGGTAATTACTATTTCCTACTTCAACATTTGCATTAAAATGCGTTGTTTCGTCAACCACTACCGTATTGTGCGCAACCGTGTGTTTAGCATAAGTTTCGTTTTCAGGTAAATAACGACCGCCATATTTAGCTTCTACATTTAAAAAACGTGCTGCGCCATAATCAGATACAATTTCATTACCGTGGTCGTAAAATTGCCATGTTAGTTTATCAAAATGACCGTGACCTAAGCCTTGTGCAGCAGGTTTAAATAGTAGCGCTTGATCGCCACCTACCTGCGTTCTCATTACAACTAGAGCACCTTGTTTACCGTCATTACCATCGCCGAAGGCAACAGACTTAAACGAATAAGGTTTTGCCATGTTGTTATCAAGTGCTTGAGCTACTTTTAGTCCATCACCAGAGAGAATTATTTGGTCTTGTTGCTTAGCAATATCTAAATAACCCGCATCGTTGGTTAAGCCATATGCTGCCGTTACACCATTAACTAACTCAATAGTATCGATACCTTTACTTTTTATTGCATCGTTAATTGGGAAAAACAAACCGTTGTAGCTAAGTTGAATCGTCGTATCAATCGCTTTTAATAATATGCCATCGCGATATTCAAAGATTTTTCGTTGTGGTTCGTTGTTTTCAATCGCTTTAGCAAACGTTACAAAGGGTAATAGTGCAAAGCGTTGATAGTAAGGACCTTCGTTATAGTAACCTTGTGGTGAAAACAGCATTTCTAGCTGCTTAATAAAGCCACCTTTACCCGACTTTTCTAAATCGTATAATGATTTTTCTACCCACTCAGGTTCACCTAATACATACCCTGCCATGCCAACACCCGCTGTTGCCCATGTTCCATGGTTATGTACTTTATTAAATGTAGAGGGTTGGCCTACTGATGTGAACAACGAAACAGGACGTAGTAAGTCATCCTCGATTGTTTTAATGTTATCGGCATTTAACGAGTCATGAATTAGATCATAAGCTTGTATTGTGTACACAAGCCACATTGCTTCATTTAGGCTTTGCCAAAAAAACTTACCTGGATTTTGCGAATCCATTTTACGTTTTGGATGCAGACCAAGCGTTGGGTATAATTTTGCATACTCAAGCAACATATCACGCACGTAATTTGCATATTTATCATCTTGGCTTAGTTGATAAATGATGCCTGCGTTATACATAAGCTGATAATTTTTTTTGTGGCGTTCATGTGTATAACCACCACCACCATCTTTTGGTACAGGTACCGCAATTGGTTGAGCTATTTGTTCGTCTACTTGCGCTTTTAATAGCTCAAACGCAGTAGAAAATTTACCTTCGCTGCCTATTGCTTGACGCATATGACTTACGTCATCAGTAGTAATTACTAAGTTTGGGTGCGCTGCATGCGCACCCAATGATGTAAGTAATGTAAGTGCTGCTACAGCCGCTATTTTAAAACCTGTTTGGCATTTTAATAAGTACATAGTATTTACCCTGCCTTATTTAAAATGTTGTTATTTTTTAATACTGCTGTATGTGGGCCTTTAACTCTTAGTTCTTTAACACTTGGTGCTTTAGTTACATCAAATGTATTATCTGAAATTTCAGTTTTAGGCTCGCCTACTGTGTGCTCTACAACAATAGGAGCAGATTTAACAAATTTATTATCTTTGATATTAGTAACCTGAACACCGTGAACATAAATGCTCGCTTGCTCTTTGTTACGCTTACCAAGGCCGACGTTATTAAGCGTGTTATTTGTCATTTCAAAATGAGGGCCAAATGTACTTTCATCAGTACCACCACGGTAAAGCTTAAGTACACCGCCTTGCACATCATTAAATGTATTATTATTTACAATAACGTATTCCGCGTTATAAACACCTAAGTCTTCAATTTCAGTATTTAGACGTAAAATGTCACCTGTTACTGTATTAAAGGTATTACCTGTAACAATAATTTCGTCAGCCATTGCACCTTTACCAGTGATAAAGAAATGGAATGAATGATTAATATCTAAAGCATTTAACTCTGAGTTGGTCATTACAAAGCGGTAATTATCAACCATACCCCATTTTTGCGTACGAACAATGCTGTTACCTATTGCATCTGGCGCGTTTTCACCTGAAATAGATAAACCATCTAGTTTTAAGCTGCCGCCATCATGTATTTCAAACAAGGTAGAGCGTTGAAAAGTAAGTTTAGACTTTGTGTTCTGCTTTGCTTTAATTGTCAACGTTTTATCAATTTTAACCAGTTTAGAAACATCATACTGGCCAGGCGCTAGTTCTAGAACATCACCCGACTCTGCATTATCAATAGCGTCTAGTAATGCACTTACATCAGCTTTAACAGAATGTGTCTTACCAGAATCAAAATCAACTAAAGCAGGTACTTTTGCATACCAGCTAACACCGGTATCTTCTTTTTTAAGTACTTTTAAATCGCGCTTTGCACCTACATTTAAACTTTTAGATGTTGTGTAAAGTAGACCATTACTTGCTTTTTTAAGCGTGATTTTTTCTTTTTTTACACCGTACGTTAGCTCAGAAAGTACTTTTGTATCAGCAATGTTGTTACTTAGTACCAGCCCGCTTACATCATCAAATGTTGTAAATGGCTGTTCACCATCTTGATTTATAATTAAGTTGTTTTTCATTACGCTATCTTTAGGTGCAGCGCTACGCTCAGCATCGCTACCAGCGGCAAGTTGAATATGACGCACATTTATAAATGTGTTGTTTTCAATTGTCGCATTTTCAACTTGGTGATAACGATTTATAGATGAATTTGGTACGCCGTTCATCACAGTAAAACCACTGCCAAAACGATACCCTGTTAGACCTTGTAGGTAGTTATTTCTTACAATTTGGTCTTTATTGATAACGCGAATACCACCTGTGTGGTCAACACCATTACCAATAAAAATATTTTCTTCTATAAGGTTACCGTTACCATGGCGCAGCGTTAATGTACCGCGCGCTTCATAAAATACGTTATTACGAAGGATGTTTTTACCTGACTTAACCGACACAATTTCTACTTCACCATTGGTGCGTTCAAAATAGTTATTTTCTACCAATGTATGCGAATCAGTTAATGAGTAATGGCTGGNAACCAAAAGTTGGACGGTAGCCAAAATAGTTGTTGTCTATGCGGTGATAGTTTTCCTGACTTGCTTGAGTGTTTAAACGAACAGCAACTGTCACACCTTTATTTCGTTTGCCAACTAAATGACTATGATCAAAGCGGTTATGTTGTCCATATAATGCAACCCAATAATCAGACTCTCGTTTGTCTGGATTACTGTAATTATCGATTACTGTTTGAGTAACTCGTGAATTGTAGGCTAATTCATTTTTATTTTTACGAAACTCTATTACAGCTGAGCTCGGTGTGTAGCCGTCTTTAAATACTAAACCTGAAGCTTCAAGGTATTTACCTGCAAGTCTTAGGTTCGATTGACCCGATAAAATTACTTTACCGTTAGTTTCAGCGGTCAATAAAATAGGAGAGTTTTTTGTACCTTGGCCTTCAAGTAGGATTTCGAAGTCAGACCAAGTACCATTTTTAAGTACTACTTTGTCGCCAGCAACTAGATTAGCTGCGATATCATTAAAAGCTTGTTTACTTTCTACAAAATAATCTTTGGCCGCTATTTGTGTGGATATGCAACCGATGAGAACTAGACTAAGCTTTATTGTGTTAATCAAACGCATAGTTAACTCTTTTTCGTTGTGACTGAAAGTAGTGCTTCATCAGAATTTAAAAAAGCTGACATTGCACAAAGACTTTAGTCAATTGGTGTCATGTGTGTTAAAGCGCCTTAAGCCAAAAGCTTAAAGCGCTCAATAAGGTCGAGAAGTATTACTTTTCTAGCTTTTTGAAGTAATCAAAAATTTCAGGAACGTTACCTTGACCCATACCAGCGTCAAACGCTGCTTGTAGGTTAGCTGATGAACCTTCAGCGATTTTTGATTCAGTACCTAGGTCTTCTACCATTTGTAGGAAGTAGCCTAAATCTTTGTTTGCATTAGCAATCGAGAAACCAAGGTCGCTAACATTATCAACTGCATAGTTTTTACAAAATTGCATAAACGGTGAGTTAGATGGACCAGTCGACATGATGTCAAAAAGTTGTTGACGGTCAACACCAGCAAGCTCTGCAACTGCAAATGCTTGTGACATAGCACATACTGTAGTCATGCCCATGAAGTTGTTGATAAGCTTAGTTGTATGACCTGCACCTAGCTCGCCAAGATGGAAAACGTTTTCACCTTGATCTTCTAGTACTGGTTTAACTTTATTGAATGTATCAATATCGCCTGCAGCCATGATGTTTAAAAGGCCGTCTTTAGCATGTGCTGGTGTACGACCAAGAGGAGCATCAATCATGCCTGCGCCTTTAGCTGCTAAATCAGCACCAATTTTTTTAGTAGATGATGGAATAGAAGTACCAAAATCAACTAGTACTGCACCTTCTTTAATACCCGCTAGGATACCGTCTTCTGCATAAATGATTTTTTCTACAACGGCAGAAGTTGTAAGACAAAACATAACAATATCTGAACCTTCAGCTAGCTCTTTAGCAGTGCTTGCTGTTTTTGCGCCTCTAGCGACACATGCTGCAACCGCATCTTTGCTAAGGTCCATAACAATTAGCTCATAGCCTTTGTTTTGTAAATTTTCGGCCATGTTGCCGCCCATTAAGCCTAAGCCGATGAAACCGATGACTGGTTTTGACATGAATAACTCCTAAATATGTGGCGCATACTTTTATAAGAACAAGTAAAATCTACTTTAAAATACGCTGTGTCTTTGTTTCAATTTGTAGAGTAACTTTAAGCTTGAGTTATTTATAAATTAACCTGTGCAAAACGTAACTCTGATTAATTACCAATACATTGTATTCACTCAAACCAAGCAACTTACCAATTGGTATGCAAAAACTGTATTACCATACGCCTTTTTTGTCAACCAATAAGTTAACCAAGTAAATCCCATATTTTTACAAATTACATACAAATAAATTTAATATCAATCAAAAACAAATAGTTAGATACAACAAACCCAATCAGATATAGGTTAACTTTTGTTGAACAATCAGTAACTTTTTTATATTAATAGGTTGACCAATAATTGAGTGTTCTTTATTTAAATATGCAAAATTCAATAAAATGGTTCATTAATTGGTAATTTACAGTTGATGTTATTGGTAAAATTATAAAGGCCATACGTGAACAGCTTCCAACTCTAAATGGTTTTGAGGTTGTGATTTGTACGTAACGCCTACATATATGGCTAATACATATAAAAACCACAAAATGCGCTTAATAATAGCGCTTAGTTAAAAATATACTGAACTTTGAAAAATCACTAAAGGAACTGAATAATGCGTTTATTACATACTATGCTGCGTGTAGCGGATTTAGACAAATCAATTGCTTTTTATACTGAAGTATTAGGTATGAAAGAGTTACGACGCGCAGACAATGACGAGTATCGATATACATTGGCTTTTATTGGGTATGGAGATGAGAAGGACACGACAGTCCTAGAATTGACATATAACTGGGATGAGGATAGCTACGACCTGGGTAATGCTTATGGCCATATAGCCATCGAATTTGATAATATTTACAAAGCCTGTGCTGATATTAAGGCAGCCGGTGGTAATGTTAGTCGTGAACCTGGACCAGTAAAAGGCGGTACTACTGAAATTGCTTTTGTAAAAGACCCTGACGGTTATTCAATTGAGCTAATTCAGAAAAAAGATGACATGAGTAAATTTTAAATTATGTAAGTTATGGATGCTGGTTTAAATTAAAAAAGGTGCTTTTCAGCACCTTTTTAACGCAACTGACTATCTTTACTGCCACGTCTATTAAACGATTTAGCGCTAGCATCATTACCTTCTATTGCAGCTTGGCATTGCACACAGTAGCATACACCCGGTAACGCAAGCCTTCGTGCTTGTGGGATTTTCTCATCGCACTCATCACATAGCTCTGCACTTGCGCCAGATATTAAATTGCTTCTTGCATACTGTACGGCGTCATTAACACTCGCATCAATTTGATCTTGAATTGCACCGTCTCGTGCCCATCCACTTGCCATAAATCCTCCTAATAAAGTTGGATGTTTAAATTTATGCTACCAAATCGAATCTTTATAAGTACTGAATAAAAGAGCTAGGAATGTGATGCCCTTTGAAGGTTTAAGCTACGAAACTATATTTTATATCTGGTGGAAAGATGCTGTAGTTGCTCCTTGTAATCTACTTCACAAAAAGTTCAACACTCTACAATTAGGCAAAAAAAAGCAGCTAAAAAAGCTGCTTTATAATTTCAATGATTTATTTAAAAATTAAAGACTGTAGTCAACAACCTTCATACCTAATTTTTCGAGCTCTGGACGAAGTGTTTTAGCATCACCCACTACTAAATAAATCATGTCTTTAGTATTTAAGTGTTTTTTAGCTAAGGCGTTAACTTCTTCTTTGCTGATATTGCTAACAATCTCATTTCTTTCTTTTACAAAGCTAGGTTTTAAATCGAACTCTAATATTTGTGCTAAAAAGCCAAGTTTTGCATTAGGCGTTTCGTATTTAAGCGCATCTTTTTGATTGATAGCCTTACGCATAAACATAAGCTCTTCGTCAGTGACACCCTTTTGAGCATAGTTATTAAGCTCATTAGTAAACTCTGTAATAGATGCTGCAGTAGAGTCGGCTCTCACCGCTGCAGAAGCGGTAAAGCCACCTGATGTTTTATCACCCCAGAAACGAGAGCGAGCACCGTAAGTATAGCCTTTATCTTCTCGTAAATTTAGATTGATACGGCTGTTAAACGTGCCACCAAGTGCAAAGTTCATCAAGTTAGCTTTAAAGAACTCACCTGTAATATCTTCAACCATATCGCGTTTACCTATACGAATTTCTGATTGAGGAGCGTCTGGTTTATCAACCAAATAAATTACATTAGTTTCTACTTTAGGTTCACTGAAATCAACCGCTACTAAGCTCGATTTACCTTTCCAATTTGTAAGTGTAGCTTTAACTTTTGGTTCAATTGTTGACTCTTTTAAATCAGAAACAATAATTACTTGAGCGCCCTGCGGTTTAAAGTTTGCGTTATAAAAAGCTTTAACGTCAGCAAGTTTAATAGCCTCTATACTATTAAGCGTTCCAGTACTTGGAAGTGCAGCTATATTGTTGCCATATAGTAATTTACTATATGTATTAGATGCTAAATACCCAGCATCCTTCATTGAATGTTGAATATTTTGAATGATTTGCTTTTTATTACGCTCAAAGTCATCTGCATTAAATGCTGGTTTAAATAACTTTTCTTCGACAAGCTTTAGCGTTGCATCTACATTTTTGGTTAAGCTAGAAACATACACATTTGTATGTGTTTTATCTGAGTAGATACTTACCTGGCTACCTAGTTTTTCAAGCGCGTTACTCATCTGCTCTGTAGTGTAGTTTTGCGTTGACTCGCTCATTAACGATGCAGTTATTGATGATAAACCCACTTTACTAGCTTGCTCACTGTACAGGCCACCCGGAACTTTAATGAAAATAGCGGTAGTTGGCGTTTCTGTACTTTGAGTACCTAATATTTTAATACCGTTTTCGGTCTTAGTTTGCCAAAGAGTAGGAACATCAACAGCAGGATTTGCGCCGGCCTCTGGATGAGCACTTCGATCAAATGTATCAACAGCTCTTCGTGCCACTAAATCATCAGCTGAAGTTGTAGATGGACCTCCAAAATCATGCGATTTAGGCGTAAAGTTGTCTAGAGCAGCTATAAGTTGAGTTTGCCCTTCTGGAACAACACTCATAATAACGGCAGATTTACCTTTGATATATTGATTAAAAACACGCATAACATCAGCTTTTGTAACTTTGTTATAACGTGCAATCTCATCTTTAGCTGAATTTGGGTTACCTGTAAACGTTTCTGACGCGGCTAGTTGAGAGACTTTTCCTGATACGCTTTGCAGACCAAAAATTGCACCCGATTCTATTTTAGCTTTTACTTTATCTAAATCATCTTGTGTAACGCCACGCTCTTCAAATTCAACAAATGAATCACGAATGATTTTTTCCATATCAGCTAACGTTTTCCCTGCTGTAGGATTTGGTAAAGCATAAAGACTAATTGAACACGCTAACTCTTGGCATGGATGATTTGCACTTGCTTGAACAGCAAGTTGAGTTTTAACTAAGTTTTTGTATAGTAGTGAATTATTACCACCACCCAATATTTCAGCAAGTATATCAAGAGGTGCTTCATCTTCAGAGCGAGCGTAAGTAGTTGGGAAACTCATACTTAATAAAGGTAAATGTACCTTATCTTCCATTGAAATATATCTATCAGCATCTAGTGTTACAGCTGTTTTTTCTACTGTAGGGATTTTAGGGCCTTTTGGAATTGGTGCAAAGTATTTAGTAACTAATGGCAGTATTTCATTAGCGTTGATATCACCACCAATAGTAAGCGTTGCATTATTAGGACCATACCACTTTAAAAAGAATGCTTTTAAATCATTTACATTTACGCGATTAAGATCGTCCATAAAACCAATTACTGGCCATGAATATGGATGACCATCTGGATACATCGCTTGAGCAACACGTTCACCTAAACGACCATAAGGGCGATTATCAACACGTTGGCCGCGCTCATTTTTTACTGTTTCGCGTTGTACTTCAAATTTTTCTTGGGTTACAGCATCGAGTAAAAAGCCCATTCGATCAGCTTCTAGCCACAACATTTTTTCTAATTGATTTACAGGTACTGTTTCAAAATAATTTGTTCTATCTGAGTTAGTTGTACCATTTAAAGTACCGCCTGCTTCAGATATTATTTTAAAATGTTCCTCATCAGCAACATTCTCTGAACCTTGAAACATCATATGCTCAAAAAAGTGAGCAAAGCCTGACTTACCCAACTCTTCGCGAGCAGAACCAACGTGGTATGTTACATCAACGTGTACTAAGGGATCTGAATGATCCTCATGCACAATTACAGTTAAACCGTTATCTAGTTTATATTTTTTATACGGTATGTTGATTTCACCTGCATTAGATTTCACTGATTCAATAAGTGTAACGCCAGGAATTGATGTTTCTGTAACAATATTTTTATCAACAGCTTGAGTTGAGCTATTACATGCAGCCAACCCTGATGCAAGTAAAACAGCAAGTGCAATTTTTGTGAGTTTCATTTTTTAGTCCATATTTAAATTAACTCAATGAGTTTAAAGACTAATTAAAAGTACAACAAGGAATATGGAGCGATTATGGGTTTGGTTTTGTAACAAAGTGTAAATAGATTGATATAAAAATGAAGTGTAAAATGAGGGTATTAATTTGTGGTTTTATTCTAATAACACTGCACTTCCCTATCTAAGTAGTAAATGACATAGCTAAGAAATTGATACTCTTAATAACATCGTGCATATAGAGTGTTATGTAACACTGCTTTATACAATACTTAAAATAGTAAGTGGCGTCCCCAAGGGGATTCGAACCCCTGTTACCGCCGTGAAAGGGCGGTGTCCTAGGCCTCTAGACGATGGGGACACA
>NZ_AUTP01000237.1:0-5669 GCF_000498075.1 Pseudoalteromonas sp. TAB23 | reverse complement strand
TGACGTGGTCAACTAAATTCAGTCACCCTAGTTAAGAAACCATATCTAATGTTTCGGTTCGTTCTTCAAAGTCATTTGGGCTTTGATAATTTAAGTACGAATGTAAGCGACGACTGTTGTACCACATGCAGATGTAATTCATTACATCCTGTTGAGCTTCATAACGCGTTGGGTAATTTTTCCAATGCACGCGCTCTTGCTTCAAACTACCGAAGAAGCTTTCTGCAACAGCATTATCCCAGCAACAACCTTTCTTACTCATGCTACCAATGAAGTCGTTTGACTTGAGCAATCTACGATATTGATGGCTTGCATATTGAACCCCTTGATCTGAATGGATAATCAACCCTGCTTTGGGTTGGCGTTGCCACATCGCCATAGTCAGTGCGTCACAGACAAGCTGCGCTTTCATTCGTGAGCCCATGCTCCAACCAACGACTTTACGCGAATATAAATCAATCACTACCGCCAGATATAACCAACCTTCTGCAGTCCAAACATAAGTGATATCTTGTACCCAAGCTTGATCAGCGGCTTCAACGTTGAAGTTTTGCTCAAGTACATTGGGATAAATAGGCTTGTTATGGTCACTATTCGTTGTTACTTTGTATTTCTTTTTATAACGCACCCAGACATTTGCCTCTTTCATTAACTGTGCTGTTTTGTGACGGCTCACCGGAAAACCGAGTGCATTTAAGACTTTCTGAATACGCCTTTCACCGTAAGTATTATCACTGAAGTGCGCTATGTCCTTGACCCAATCAATCATTTCTTGATGTGTTGGATCCTCTGATTTAGTTGAATATCGCTTTTGATAACTATAGTAATTGTTACTTTTTACACCCAGTATTCGGCACATTACCGCCACAGGCCAGGTCTTCTTGTATTGGGTTATGAACGAGTATTTCACTTCGTTTCTTTGGCAAAGAAGACCGTCGCTTTTTTTAATATTTCACGCTCCATTTCTAGGCGTTTCACTTGCGCTTTTAGCTCTCTGATCTCTTCTTGCTCAGGGGTCAAATTACCATTCCCTCTAAAAGCCTGCCCATCATCATTTTCAGCTTCTTTTATCCACCGACCAAGCATGTTGGGATTTACCCCTAAATTTCTAGAGGCTTCTGCTTGAGAGTAGTTTTGCTCAACAACTAATGCGATGGCATCAAGTTTAAATTCTTTGGAATACTTTTTACGTTTTGTCATTATCGATCTCCAGTTAAGTTGATTATCTCTTAACTGGGGTAGTCGAATCCATTAAACCACGTCACAATCTTGTTTACGTCATTGGCAAATTGCGATGCATTGGTTATTTCACTTGATGTTTTATCTGCTTGTTCATAAACCGCTTGTGAGTTGGTTAGCATATTTTGTGCAAGCGATGTTGCCTGCGCGCTTCGCTCCAACTGCTGTTGTGCAACAACCGTCATTTGCTGACCTTTTTCACTGGTTTTAATAGCGCTGCGGTCTAGCTCGTGGGCGTCACTACTAATTGCGCCAATTAACTGGGTAAGGTCTTCACTGAGTTTATTTATGTTATTTAGCAAAGTACCAAATTCATCTTTACTGCGCGGATGGCTTCGCTTTGATAAATCACCTAAGGCGATTCGGGCTAAATCGCGGTTTACTTTTTTAAGCGGTTTTAGCATTGCGCGAGTTGTAAAAATAGAGATAGCGATAATCAATATAATTAAAACAATCGTAATAATTACTACAGAACTAATCCCTGTATTTATGGCGGCCTTTGCATTAGTTTGTAAGGCATTAAAGCGCTCATCAGCCAATTTATTAAGTTCAATAAGCTGACCTTCTGTTGTTATAAATTGCTGTTGAAAGTGTTCAAAATTTTGAGCCGCAGCAATAGTACTTTTGAGTACTTTATTTTGTTGGGCATAAATTCCTGTATCGTTGTTAAGTAACTCTCTTAATTGATTAAATTTAGTCGTTAAATTTTTAGCATTAAACGCATTATTAAAGGGTAGCGCTTGTTGCTCTAAATAGGTGAAATTAGGTTGGATGTTATCTAGTAGAAATAGAGTATCTTGCTGATGACTATTTAAATCATTGATACTTGTAGTTTGAGTAATGCTTTTTATATTATTGCTTAAGTTAAACAATAAATCATCTATACGGGTCGCTGTTCCAAACATAACATTAAGTAGCGCCTGCTGTTTTGCAGTCACTTCTAAAAGTTCGATATCAAGTAAGTTAGAACTTAAATTGTAAAGTTGCTCGTTAAACGTTGCTGATAATTCTATAGTGGAATTTTGCGCTACAAACTTACTCTCTTTAGCGCTAAACATTGCGACACTTACTTTAGTCAGTTGCTCAAAGCCTTCGTTGGTACTGGCGAGTAAATTTTGCATTGTTATTTGTTGATTTAGTTGAGTGCTTAACGAATTGAGCATATCGCTAAATTGTTGTTGCTCAGCTTGCGCCTGTTTTTTATTTTGTTGAAGTAAATCAAGGTTTGCTTGGCTGTAAGCTAAGGCATTAAATTTGGTAATAGACAGTAATGATAGCCTTAAATCTTTACTGAACTGTTGTACAGGAACCGCTAATTTTTCGGTTCGGGTATTGTTAACGCTAATTTTGTTTAATGACCAATAAAAAAACACACTACTTGTTAGCACCAATAAACCAATGGCTGTAAAAGCTAAAATTATTTTATGTTTGATCGCAATTGAACGCATAACTTCATCACAATAATGGGTCTTTAATTATTGTAGCATTGCTGTAATTTATTGGTTAGTTTTGTGTTAAACCTTGATGCACTGTCTTTTTTTACCAGCAATGATTAGCATGGCTTCATTTCCCTTACCCCAAAACAGTACCTCTTCACTTATATATTTATTCCCTGATGCACTTTTTTCGTGATTAAGTACATGCACTTTATTATTAAAGATAAGTTCGGCTTCAGAATTATTAATGATATTGAGTTTTACGCTCTCATCATCGCATTTGTAAGCAGTACTGGTTTGTAAATCACTACATGCGGTTAAGCTTAGTAAAATAGCGATTAATGCTAAATATACTTTCATTTTTCCTCCCATCTTCTTTAAAAGTTAGTTAAAACACAGGGCAAAATTTTAATCTAATGTAAGAATAACAAAGCAAAATTAACCGTTGGTGAAAGTAGCGCTTTACGTTATGTTTATAGCAATATTTTTTGAGCTCGGAAGCTTTATGGCAGGCACTAACCTTTTAACGTTATTAGACGATATAACCACTTTACTTGATGACATTGCGACAATGAGTAAGGTAGCAACAAAAAAAACAGCGGGTGTATTAGGCGATGACTTAGCACTCAATGCACAGCAGGTTACAGGTGTTGCAGCAGAGCGTGAATTACCGGTTGTTTGGGCTGTGGCAAAGGGCTCATTTTTAAATAAAGCGATACTCGTACCCGCTGCTTTATTAATAAGCGTATGGCTGCCTTGGTTAATAACACCGCTTTTAATGATGGGTGGTTTGTTTTTATGTTTTGAGGGAGCTGAAAAAGTATTTGCTAAGTTTTTGCCTCATCACAATGAAGTGGTAGATGAAGATGAAAAATTAGATTTAGTTGAGTATGAAAAACAAAAAATAAAAGGGGCAATAAGAACCGACTTTATTCTTTCTGCCGAAATTATTGTTATTACTTTAGGCACTGTGGCAGGCGCTACATTACTTAACCAAGCTTTAGTGCTTTGTGTTATCGCAATTATAATGACGATTGGCGTTTATGGCTTGGTGGCCGGTATTGTAAAGCTGGATGATGCCGGACTTTATTTACTCAACCAATCTAAAGTGTCAGCTAATAAATTTAAAGAGTTACTCGGAAAAGGCTTACTCGCAGCAGCGCCTAGGTTGATGCAGTTTTTAGCATTTGCGGGCACCATTGCAATGTTTTTAGTAGGCGGCGGGATTTTAGTGCATGGTGTTGAGTTACTGCATCATACTCAGTTGGATGTAACAAGCTATGCTCAGTCTGTTGCTGGTGGCACAGGAGAAGTATTAGCGCCTCTCTTGTTTGATGGTTTGCTAGGTGTTATTGCCGGCTTAGTTGTTGTGCTTATACATGTAAATTATACAAAGTTATTTAAAAAGTAATTTATAGCTGGCGTACTTGTTGCGCCAGCTATATTTAAATTCACTCATTCACAGTTAGCTATTTTACAAAGAGATTCCAATTCAAATTGTGCTTTAGTATTTTTTTGCTCAATGGCCTTTTTATACCAATAAATAGCCTGCTGTTGATCCTGATCTATTCCCTGACCATCACGATACATTTGCGCTAAATTTAATTGCCCCCATTGAGAACCCGCTTCAGCAGCTAGCTTAAAGCTATTAAATGCTTCAAAAAATAACTTATCTTTAAAATAAATAATGCCTTGTTGATTGTTTTTATCGAGTTTTAAACCTTTATATAGTGGCTTAGGTTTGGGAGGAAACATCACAAACCCGCCATAAAGGCTGTTGGCATAAGGTCGCAGCACATCATAAATAGCTTCGTCTTTATACAAACGCTTTACTTCATCACGAGGGAGGGTGATTGTTTTAGTGGAGAAGTAATTGTCTTGAATTAGTTGGCTGGTACGCATTGCCAAGGTAATACTATTATTACGTTTATAGCTGTAGTTGCTTATCTGAAAGGTAATAAACTGCTTATCAAAACTTAAAACTTGAGCAATTCTTAAATTGGTTAGGGTCCAGGGGTCGTGTGTAAATTTGTCGGCGTGTACTAAGTAGGTGTCATATATTTTAGGTGTATTCAAATAGCTTTGCTTTTGAGTCTCGGTATCAAGGTGTTGTTGATAAAAAAACGAAACAATCCAAAGCAATAAAAATACGCCAATAAAGTATTTAGGTAGGCTTAGTTTTTCTATTAACGGTAGTTGCGGTATTTTAACAGGTTCGCTTTTTCCGCATTGATAGCACTCGCGTTTATAGCTTAATTTTAAGGCAAGCATAGGTAAAATGCTAAATCGTAAATAGCGGCTTTTATTTACTAAATGGTAGGCGTCGCTCTGGCAGTGAGGGCAGCGTGTTATTTGTGCAAAATGTGGAAATGATTCACTCGTGTTGAAAAGTAACATAAAGCACGCTCCTTGTTTAATTACCTAAAGGTAAAACAAGAAGCGTGTTAGTTAAAGCTACAAACTGTAAGTAAGTAAGTAAGTATGTCTGTTATTACTTATTTTGAGCTTTAGGCTTGATAGTGGTTTTTGCATCGGCAGCCATTAGAGCAAATACAGCATATGCAGCGGTATTTTGACGAAGCTTAGCAGGTGTTACTTTATCAAGCGTATCGTCAGCTGTATGGTGGTAATCAAAGTAATCTGTTCCATCTTGAGCAAGTTCAAAAATAGGCGCTGACGTTGCTGCTTTAAGTGGAATTAGATCGGGGCCACCATTCGCTTGGTTTTTACCAATGTGCTCAATATTTAACGGCGCAAGTTCTTTTGCTATAGCGCGAACTACAGGAAGTGACTCTGCGCTTACGTTCGACTCAAAAGCATATACAACATCGGCGCCAAAATCAGACTCAGCGGCTGCAACAATATTGCTTAGCTCGTTTTTATGCTCTGCAAAATAAGCTTTTGCACCCCAAAGACCTAGCTCTTCAGCTGCAAAAAGTACCACACGAATACTGCGCTTAGGACGTTTTACATCGCTAATATGTTTAGCGGCTG